>JAAFHI010000738.1 GCA_013298335.1 Actinomycetota bacterium | reverse complement strand
CGACTGCGGAAACGGCAGCCGCCCGGTCAGCATTTGGTACAACAGAACCCCCGCCGACCAGATGTCGCCCTTTTCCGACCGGACGCCGTCGAAAACCTCCGGGGCCATGTAGGACGGCGTGCCGGCGATGACGCCGCTCTGGCGTTCGGTGCGGACGATCCGCGCGATGCCGAAATCCGCCAGCCGGGGCGTTTCGCCCTGCAACAGCACGTTTGCGGGTTTGAGATCGCGGTGGATAACCCCGCGCAGATGAAGATGTTCGAGGCCCGCGAGAATCCCCGACGCCATCTCGACGGCGGAGTCCACCAGCGGGTTGAGCCGCTGCTTTTCGAGCCAGCCGTGGAGGGACCCGTCCGGGGCATACTCGCTGACGATGACGATCTGGCCGTCATAGACGTCGGCTTCGAGCAGCGGCAGCACGTTCGGGTGGCCGCTCGCCTGAAGCCAGACGCTCGCTTCCTGGCGCACCGCCTCCAGATCGACTTCCTCGTCGAGGGCCATCTTGAGCGCGACCTGCGTGGTGACGATGGCCGAACGGCGTTCCGCCAGCCAGACCACGCCGAACGAGCCGCGTCCGAGCTTCCGAACGAGGGTGTAGGGGCCGATTTTACTGCCGGAGTGAAGCATTGGGGAAAGGGATCAGGAATCAGGGGGCAGGGATCAGAGATTAAGAAACAGGGATTAGGGGGCAGGAAACAGGGATCAGAAGTAGGGGGCAGAAATTCAATTGTCGGAAACGGTTTCGCACCGCCACCAAATCCTGACCCCTGATCCCTGACCCCTGATCCCTTCTTCCTAGGGTTGCGGTTTCGACTTGAGCGTAAACGAGTAGATCACGCCGAGGGTGAAGGTGTTCTGGTTGCGCCGAAACGCCTGGAACTGGCCTTCGCTGAATCTCGGGAAGATCGCCTGGTTCGAGAAATCGCGGCGATACTCGGCCCGGAAGGTGAAACCGGACTTCGTATAGTCGCTCGTGAGGGTGAATTCCTTGAGTTCATTCTTCCGGATGCCCGTCAGATAGAACGCGCCGTCGCGGTCATAGAAATACTCGAACCGCGGCGACATCGAGAAATTGTCGGTGAACTTGAAGCGGGCATACCCGGCGACGCCCGTCCAGTTGATCTTCTTGAGCGGGACGAGGTTCGGATTGCCGGCGTCCACCGGGTTCACCGCGAAAATGTCGCGATAGCTGTCGAAGCCGTAGATGTAGTTGGCCGCCACATCCACCTTCGGATGGAGGTTCCAGGTCATGACGGTGTCGAAGAGGTTCCGGTACCGCTTGTTCTGGCGCATCGGGTTGGCGTCGCCGGAAAGCACGTTGTTCGGTTCTTCCGGTCCGCCGGTGTAGTTCTGGATGAGGGTGAGGGTTTTCGTCGGCTTCCACACCACCTGCGCGATGAAGGTTTTATAGCCGTTGTTGTCCACCACGTTGTTCCAGCCGTTGGTGATGCCGCCCATCACCGACACCTTGTCGTTGAAGGCGTAGGTCGCCTTCGTGCCGAAGTGGTAGAACGGTCCGAGGGTGAAGATGAACGACCGCGAGTAGTTCCAGTTGTCCTTCGATTCGATCAGTTCGTAGCCCGAATGGGTCGTGAACTTGCCGACGTCGATCTGCAACCCCTTGCCGATCGGCGCGAGGTAGCTGAAGTAGGCCTGCTGGACGTTGCGGAGGAAGTTCGGCGACGGGTCGTAGTTGATGAACTGTCCCGGACGGACCGTGTTCGCGCCCGGCTCGGTCAGGTGGACGAGGTCCGCGCCCTGGCCCCAGGTGAAGTCGAAGCGGTAGCCGAGCCGCTGCTCGGTCGTCGGGGCGCTCGCCACCACCAGCTTGACCATGTTCAGGTTCATCTGGTTGTGCTTCGCGTCGAAGTTCCGGAAGAGGTTTCCGGCGAAGATGTCCTGCGGATTGGTCGTGTTGGCGGGCCGGTTGTTGTTGAAACCGTAATAGGCGTCGATGAACCCGCTGATTTCCGTGTTGCGGAAAATCTGGGTGAATCCGTTCGGGTCCTTGGGTTCCTGCACCGGCACGGTGCCGGTATTGGACGCCGGGGCGTTGCCGGGCAGTCCGGCGACCGCCGCCGGAAGCGCCATGCCGCCCGTGGCCGGACTGGCCGGAGCGGTGCCGCCCGCCGCCGTCGCGGAGGCCGCGCCGGGCCGGTTGAGCCGTTCCTCGAGTTCGCGGACGCGCTCGCTCAACAGCTTGATCGTCATCCGCATTTCATTGAGTTCCTCCGCCGACACCGGCTCGCCGGGCTTGCGCTCCGGTTTCGGGGCCGCCTTGTCGTCGGTCGTCGGGGGAGTTGCCTTGGGGTCGGTATTGACCGCGACCTGAGCGGGCGTCTGGACCGGCACGGGCTGCTGCGCGAACACGGGGCCGAAACCGAGCGTCAGCGCGGTCACGCCGCACAGGAAGCGCATCGCGAAGAGTCGCCATTTTTTATGGTTCATTCTCGTTTTGCCTCTCTCGAATCTTAAAGGTGGATGCGCCGGGGCGCATCGAACGGCAAATTCCGGTTGAGCATGACCGAGGTCCCGAATGCGATCCGAGGGATCGGTTTCCGTGAGCCGGTGACCGAACGGTGTCGGTCGCGGGGGCCGGAAAGTTTGTCACTTCAGGCTCGACGCTCAAGTCGTCTTAAACCGTCAGGGGGATGAACAGGGTATCGAGGTTCGGAACCACCAGAGTGCGATCCGAATGCTCGAACCATCCGAGAATCCGCGCCGCCGGAACGGTCATGCGGACCGTTCCACCGTCGTGGTACTCGAAAGGCGGTGTCTTCAACCTGACGTCACCGCCAACCGGAAACGCAATCGGCTCGTCATGCCGGGCCGCGCGCGCCACCAGAAATCGTTTGGCCGTCGCCGTCGGCTCCGGGCCGACGCCGAGCCAGCGGTCGAGTTCGACCACCGCGACGGGACGATCCCGCCACAGCGTCAGACCCGCGACATACTCCGGCGCGCCCAGCAGCGGCGTCACCGGCAACGGTTCGGTCAGCT
>JAAFHI010000047.1 GCA_013298335.1 Actinomycetota bacterium | reverse complement strand
GATGGAGAAGGGTCTGCGGTTCGCGATTCGCGAAGGCGGACGGACGGTGGGTGCCGGGACGATCTCCGACATCATCGAGTAGTGCGAAGGCGCGGCCCGACACAGGGGTATAGTGTCAACGGTTAGCACGTGGGTCTCCAAAACCTAAAGTACGGGTTCGAATCCTGTTACCCCTGCCACGCCGCGCAGGCAAATTTCGTAGGAAGGAACATCGCGCCCCCTTTGTGGGGCGCGGGCGACTATGGATCAGGCAACCGAAGCGATGCAGACAACGGCCCGCAAGACCGACGCGGACTCGGAGAGCGGGAACGGCGGCTTGGGCTCCCGGTGGGGCAACTTCAAGAATTTCATCAAGGAAGTTCGGGAGGAATTGCGTCGCGTGACGTGGCCCTCGCGTGAAGAGGTCTACTCGACGACGTTGATCGTGGTCTTCGCGGTGGCCTTCTTCGGACTCTTTCTCTGGGCGGCGGACCTGCTGATCGGCAAGGGTTTCGACCAGATCACCAAGTGGTTGAGTTAGTACGGGGATGGCCCCTACGACGCACAGCGTCGGGGAAATGACAACGTTATGTCGAAACAGTGGTTCATCATCCATACCTATTCGGGCTATGAAAAGAAGGTGCGCGACAGTCTCCAGACGCGCGTCAAGGCCTACGGTATGGAAGAGGAAATCCCGGAAGTGCTGGTCCCGGCGGAAACCGTCGTCGAAATGCGGGGCAACAAGCGGGTCGAGACCTCCCGGATGATTTTTCCGGGTTATGTGCTCGTCCAGGTTCAGACGAATGACGAAACCGGCGAAATGTCGGAGCGGGCGTGGCACACGATCAAGAGCACCCCGAAGGTGACGAGCTTCATCGGCGGGCAGAAGCCGACCTCGCTGACCGAGGAAGAAGTCAACCAGATCATCAACCACGTGGCGCAGACGACCGACAATCCCAAGCCCAAGGTGAGCTTCTCCCAGGGCGAGACGGTGCGGATCACGAGCGGCCCGTTCTCGGGATTCACCGGCGTGGTCGAGGAAGTGAACGGCGACCGGAGCACCCTCAAGGTGATGGTGACCATTTTCGGTCGTTCGACCCCGGTGGAACTGGACTTCCTGGGCGTCGAGAAATTGACCTTCACCGAAGAGTGATGGGCGCGGATTCCAAATCGTAGGCGAGAAAGTACTTATGGCAAAGAAAGTTACGGCATATATCAAGTTGCAGGTGCAGGCCGGTAAAGCGAACCCGGCGCCGCCCATCGGCCCCGCGCTCGGTCAGCACGGCGTCAACATCGTCGAGTTCTGCAAGCAGTTCAATGCAAAGACCGGCGAACTGGGCGACATGAAGATTCCGGTGGTGATCACGGTGTACGCCGATCGTTCATTCACCTTCATCACCAAGACCCCGCCGGTGCCGGACCTCCTCAAAAAGAAGGTCGGCCTCGCGTCGGGAGCGGCCAAGACCGGTCGCGAAAAGGTCGGCAAGGTCACGATGGACCAGATTCGTGAAATCGCCGAGATGAAAATGCCCGACCTGAACGCGAGTTCGGTCGAAACGGCGATGAAGATGGTCGCCGGCACGGCCCGCAGCATGGGTCTGGACGTCATCGAGTAGTCTCGATGGTCGAAACACTTTCGACTTCGGGGAGTGAGCCGATGCTCACGCTTGGACCCGAAAGGAGTTCTTTGGAATGGGACGCGTAGGAAAGAAATACCGCGCCGCCGTCGAAAAAATCGACGTCACCAAGGCGTACAAGCTCTCGGAATCGCTTGCCCTCGTCAAGCAGATTGCATTTGCCAAATTCGATGAAACGGTCGAACTGACCATGGTCCTCGGCGTCGATCCGCGCAAGGCCGACCAGATGGTCCGCGGAACGATCGGGCTGCCGCACGGACTCGGCAAGACCAAGCGCGTGCTCGTCATCGCGGGCGGCGAAAAGCAGAAGGAAGCGCGCGAAGCCGGTGCGGATGAGGTCGGAGGCGAGGAAGTGGTCGACCGCATCAAGGGCGGCTGGCTGGATTTCGACGCGCTCATCGCGACCCCCGACATGATGAAGTCGGTCGGTACGCTCGGAAAGATTCTCGGCCCCCGCGGCCTGATGCCGAACCCGAAGACCGGGACGGTGACGTTCGAAGTCACCAAGGCGGTTCAGGAAACCAAGGCGGGGAAGGTCGAATACCGCGTCGACAAGACGGGCGTAATTCACGTTCCGGTCGGCAAGGTCTCCTTCGATCTGGAAAAACTGAACGAAAACACCCGGGCGCTGATGGATGCCGTGCTGAAGGCCAAGCCCCA
Source organism: Actinomycetota bacterium (assembly GCA_013298335.1). Taxonomy (GTDB): domain Bacteria; phylum Acidobacteriota; class Blastocatellia; order Chloracidobacteriales; family Chloracidobacteriaceae; genus JAAFHI01. Next base: position 8,824 of record JAAFHI010000047.1, on the reverse strand, counting down.
GACCAGCAAGGGTCGCTACGTGAAGGGCGCGTATGTGTGCTCCACGATGGGTCCCGGCGTGACGGTGGATTCGTCCGAATACCAGATCTGAAACTGGTCCCGAGCATTTCGAAACGAGCGGTTGTCGCTGTAACTTGTTGAGGCGTTATGAATAAACAGGAAAAATCCCACGAAATTGAAGCGTTGTCGACCGTCTTCCAGGGGACGCAGCACGCGTTTCTGGTCGGCTTTCAGGGCCTGACCGTCCAGGTTGACACCTCGCTGCGCGCGGAAATGCGCAAGGCCGGCATCACCTATAAAGTCGTCAAGAACACGCTCGCCAAGCGGGCGGCGAAGGGCACGGCCCTTGAAGTCGTGAGCGACCAGTTCGTCGGCGCGACGGCGGTGGCGATCAACCCGGAAGACCCCATCGCGGTCGCCAAGCTGCTGATGAAGTTTTCCAAGGAAAACCAGAAGTTCGTGTTCAAGGGCGGTGTCCTTGAAGGAAAAGCGATCGGCGCGAAGGACCTCGAAGCGCTGGCGACCATGCCGTCGCGCGAAGAACTGATGTCGAAGCTGATGTACGTCATCAATTCGGGCGCGCAGCGGTTGGCGACGGTCACGAGCGCGGTGGCGCGCAATCTGGCGATCGTCACGGCGCAGGTCCGCGATCAAAAGGAACAGGCCGGCTAGGCCGTCTCCGCTCCGGCGGGGAGAGAATCGTAACTCAAATCGTCATTATCCGATTTCTGAAAGGCAGGAAAAGAAATGTCCGAGAAGTTGAATGCTATCGTGGATCAGATCGGCGCGCTGTCGCTGCTGGAAGCTTCCGAACTGGTCAAGTTGATGGAAACCAAGTTTGGCGTGTCCGCCGCCGCCGCCGCCGTTGCGGTTGGCCCGGCCAACGCGGCCCCGGCTGAAGCCGTGGTTGAAAAGGATGAGTTCGACGTGATCCTGACCGGCGCCGGCGCCAACAAGATCAACGTCATCAAGGTCGTTCGCGAACTGACGGGCCTCGGCCTGAAGGAAGCCAAGGACCTCGTCGACGGCGCGCCCAAGGCCGTCAAGACCGGCGTGAACAAGGCCGAATCCGAAAGTATGAAGGCGAAGTTGACGGAAGCCGGCGCGTCGGTCGAAGTCAAGTAAGCCGCGTGTCATCGGAGAATGACGCACAGCTCGATTGCGATTCCGGGAGTGTCGTCACAGGCGTGGTTCGCCACGTCGCGACGGCCTCCCGATTTCGCGCAGAGATTCGGACCAAGGCGTAAAATCGGCGAAACGTGATCAATCGCCTTCGAAAAGAGATAGCTTACCCAAACCGCTGAAGAGCGACGGCGGGCCTCGTGTGCCCGGCGCGGTCTTCCTTTTTTTGTCTGTAAGGTCACTTCGGACAATCGGGAAGGGAAGTATGCTCGACGACCGGACGTTTTTCCCCCGACACTCCATGACGTCGCCGGTTGGTCTGCCTCGCAATAAACGGTCATCCCGTTGAGTTTGCGCAACACTTTTGGACGCGCATCCGCGCGCATGCGGAAAGGTTTGTCTTCGCCATGTCTTCTAAGCTGGCTATTTCGACGGAGCGCCAAGATTTCTCGAAAATCAACACCACGATCCGGATTCCGAACCTCATCGAGGTTCAGCGGGAGTCCTACTATCGTTTCCTGCAAATGGACAAGCTGCCGGAGGAGCGCGAGAACATCGGACTCCAGGCGGTTTTCCGGTCGGTCTTCCCGATCAACGATTTCCGGGACACGGCCCAACTCGATTTCGTCGAATATTCAATCGGCGAATGGAAATGCAAGTGCGGGAAAAACGAGGGTTTGCAGTTTCTCCGCTCGAACTGCCACAGTTGCGGCGCGGTGATTCAGGTCGACCCGCTGTCGGGCGAAGACGTCATCTGCCATAGCTGCGGCGCGTCGAACAAGAACATCGTCACCCTCTGCGACATCTGCGGCGAACCGGTCGGTCTCAAGCACAAGTACGACGTGCAGGAGTGCCAGGAGCGCGGCATGACCTATGCCGTGCCGCTCAAGGTCAAGATTCGTCTGACCGTCTGGGACAAGGACGAGGAAACCGGCCAGCGCAGCCTCCGCGACTTCCGCGACGAGGACGTGTATTTCGGCGACATTCCGCTGATGACCGACAACGGGACGTTCATCATCAACGGGACCGAGCGGGTCATCGTCTCGCAGTTGCATCGCAGCCCCGGCGTCTTTTTCGAGAAGGCCCCGACGTTTCTGGCGAAGGTCATTCCGTATCGCGGTTCGTGGGTCGAGTTCGAATACGACCAGAAGAACCTGCTTTACGTCCGGATCGACCGCAAGCGCAAATTCCTCGCGACGATCTTCCTGCGCGCCCTCGGGCTGGTGCAGAAGCTCGACGTAAAGGGCATCTCGCGCGGCGATTTCACGGATTCACAGATTGAAGAGCGCATCCGCACGGCAACCTACACTGACGCCGAGATCATGCGGACGTTCTACACGGTCTCGAAAGTCTCCATCCGCAACGGGTTGCTGCACCTGTCGGTCGGTTCGAACCTGATCGACATGAAGATTTCGGGTGGGGTGACCAATCCGAAGACGGGCGAACCGATCGTCAAGGCCGGCCACAAGATCACCGGTCGCCGCGTTCGCGAAATGGACGAACTCGGCATGACCGACATTCCGGTCATCACGCCGGACGTCGAAGGCGCGGTGGCGGTGGGTGACATCGTCGACCGGACGACCAACGAAGTCATCGTGGACGGCGGCGTCGAACTGACCGCCCGCGAGTATGAAAAGCTGATCGGCGCGGACGTCGAGTCCTTCGAAATCGTTTTCCCCGAAAAGGACGACGTCGGCACGATTCTCCAGCAGACGCTCAAGAAGGACACGGTCCGGCGTCCGGTGGACGCGCTGCTCGAAATCTACCGCAAGATGCGTCCCGGCGACCCGCCGACGATCATGACCGCGTGGAACCTGTTCCACGGCATGTTCTTCGATCCGCGGAAGTTCGACTTCTCGCGCGTCGGTCGCCTCAAGTTCAACATCAAGATGGGTTACCCCGAGCGTGACCGCCTCAACGAGCAGACCCTGTCGGCGGGCGATTTCTTCGACGTCATCGGGTACGTGCTCAAGCTCCGCAAGGGCAAGGCGTTCGGTCACGGCGGGAAGGAAGTGTCCTACGAAGCGGACGACATCGACCATCTCGGCAACCGCCGCGTCCGCGCGGTCGGCGAACTGCTCGAAAACCAGTTCCGCATCGGTTTGGTCCGGATGGAACGCGCCATCAAGGAAAAGATGTCGATCCATCAGGAAATGCAGACGGCGATGCCGCGCGACCTGATCAACGCGAAGCCGGTCATGGCCGCGGTTCGCGAATTCTTCGGTTCGTCGCAGTTGTCGCAGTTCATGGACCAGACGAATCCGCTGTCGGAAATCACCCACAAGCGGCGGCTTTCCGCCCTTGGACCCGGCGGTCTCTCGCGCGAACGCGCGGGTTTCGAAGTCCGCGACGTTCACCCGACCCACTACGGTCGCATCTGTCCGATTGAAACGCCGGAAGGTCCGAACATCGGTTTGATTTCGTCGCTGTCGTGCTTTGCGCGCATCAACGAATTCGGGTTCATCGAATCGCCCTACCGCAAGATCGACCACGCGAAGGTCATCGACTTCGTGCGGGTGACCAACGGCGGCGACACGAGCCTCAAGCCGGGTATGCACATTCCGGTGGAGGACGCGAAGAAGGCCAACGCCTCGCTCAAGGCCGGTCAGAAACCGGCGGATTTCGAAGCGTACCCGTTCTATCTGTCGGCGTGGGAAGAAGATAAATACACGGTCGGTCAGGCGAACATCAAAATCGACCCGAACCTGAGCATTGCCGATGACCGCGTGTCGTCGCGCAAGATGGGCGACTTCCAGGAAGTGTCGAAGAACGACATTCAGTTCATGGACGTCTCGCCGAAACAGCTCGTGTCGGTGGCGGCGGCCCTGATTCCGTTCCTCGAACACGACGACGCCAACCGCGCGCTGATGGGTTCGAACATGCAACGGCAGGCGGTGCCGCTGCTCCGGGCGGAAGCGCCGCTCATCGGGACCGGGATGGAGAAGGTCACGGCGCAGGATTCGGGCGCGGTCGTGGTCGCGCGCCGCGACGGAATCGTCGACAGCGTGGACTCCGAGCGCATCATCATCCGCGTGGACGCGACCCAGTCGGGCACGATTTCGCGCGAAGTGACCGCCGACATCTACCAGTTGGTCAAGTTCCGGCGCTCGAACCAGAGCACCTGCATCAACCAGAAGCCGATCGTCCGCGTCGGCCAGCGGGTCAAGAAGGGCGACGTGCTCGCCGACGGCCCCTGCACCGATCACGGCGAACTCGCCCTCGGTCGCAACGTGCTCGTCGCGTTCATGCCGTGGCGCGGATACAACTTCGAGGACGCGATCCTGATTTCGCAGAAACTCGTCCGCGAGGATGCCTACACCTCGATCCACATCGAGGAACTCGAAATCGAGGCCCGCGACACAAAGCTCGGACCGGAAGAAATCACGCGCGACATTCCGAACATTTCGGAGTCGATGCTGCGTGACCTCGACGATTCGGGAATCATCCGCATCGGAGCGCGGGTCAAGCCGGGCTCGATTCTGGTCGGAAAGGTGACGCCGAAGGGCGAAACCCAACTGACGGCGGAAGAAAAGCTGCTCCGCGCGATCTTCGGCGAAAAAGCCGGCGACGTGCGCGACGCCTCGCTCACCTGCCCGCCGGGCATCGAGGGCACGGTCGTCGACGTCAAGATCTTCACCCGCAAGGGCCAGGAGAAGTGCAAGCGTTCGCTCTCCATCGAACAGGAAGAGGAAGAACGGCTTCAGAAGAATCTCTATGACGAGCGGCGGATTCTCGAAGAGGAGCGCAACAAGCGCATTTTCGAAATCCTCGAAGGCCAGAAGGTCGCCAAGGACGTCTCGATCAACAAGAAGGTCATCCTCGCCAAGGGCGAAGTGGTGACGACCGAGCTGTTGCGGACGCTCGACATCGCCAGCATCAAGAAGATCGAGCTTCAGAACCCGAAGATCGACGTGCTCGGCGAAGTGAAGGAACTCGAAGAGCGGACCAAGCGCCAGATCAACGTTCTCCAGAAGATTCACGAGGAGAAGGTCGAGAAGCTCAAGCGCGGCGATGAACTGCCCCCGGGCGTCATCAAGATGGTCAAGGTCTTCATCGCGATGAAGCGCAAGCTGTCGGTCGGCGACAAGATGGCCGGCCGCCACGGCAACAAGGGCGTCATCGCGCAGATTCTGGCCGAGGAAGACATGCCGTACCTGCCGGACGGCACTCCGGTCGAAATCGTCCTCAATCCGCTCGGCGTGCCGTCGCGCATGAACGTCGGGCAGATTCTCGAAACCCACCTCGGCTGGGCGGCCCACGTCCTCGGCGTGAAGTTCGCGACGCCGGTGTTCGACGGGGCCTCGGAAGACGAGATCAAGGAAAAGCTGATCGAGGCGACGAAGTTGCGCGAAGCGGCGGGATTGCCGGGGATGATCAACACCTCCGGGAAGACGACGCTCCACGACGGAATGACGGGCGAAGCGTTCGAGCAGACGGTGACGGTCGGCTATATCTACATGCTGAAACTGTCGCATCTGGTGGACGACAAGATTCACGCCCGGTCGATTGGGCCGTACTCGCTCATCACCCAGCAACCGCTGGGCGGAAAGGCGCAGTTCGGCGGCCAGCGCTTCGGGGAAATGGAGGTCTGGGCGCTGGAGGCCTACGGCGCGGCGCACATCCTTCAGGAATTGTTGACGGCCAAGTCCGACGACGTGGCGGGACGCTCGAAGAGCTACGAAGCCATCGTCAAGGGCGAGACCGACTTCGATCCGGGAGTGCCGGAATCATTCAACGTGCTCGTTCGCGAGTTGCAGTCCCTGTGTCTGGACGTGGAACTCATCAAGCGCGAGGAAGAACCCGAAGCAGCCGTGGACGGTCAGTAATGAAGGTCAACCGCCGACGGGTTACGACCCGTCGGCGTTACCGAATGGAGAATTGTCGTGTACCGATTTCAAGACAGACAGACTGTCGCTCCCATTTTCGAGGCGATCCGGATTTCGCTCGCTTCGCCGGACAAGATTCGCTCCTGGTCCCACGGTGAAGTGACCAAGCCCGAAACCATCAACTACCGTACGTTCAAGCCGGAACGTGACGGGCTTTTCTGCGCGAAAATCTTCGGCCCGGTGACCGACTGGGAATGTTTGTGCGGCAAGTACAAGCGGATGAAGCACCGCGGCGTCGTGTGCGACAAGTGCGGCGTCGAAGTGACGCTGTCCAAGGTCCGCCGCGAGCGTCTCGGCCACATCGAACTCGCCAGCCCGAGTTCGCATGTGTGGTTCTTCAAAGGACTTCCGAGCCGCATCGGCCACTTGCTCGACATTCCGCTGCGTGACCTCGAAAAGGTTCTGTACTACGAATCCTTCATCATCATCGATGCGGGCGACGTGCCGGACATCAAGGAAAAGGACCTCATCGGCGACGACCAGTACCGCAAGCTGATGCAGGAATATCCGGGGCGCTTCGTGGCGCGCATGGGCGCGGAAGCGATCAAGACGCTGCTCGAGCGCGTCCAGTGCGAATTCCTGTCGGACGACCTGCGCGTGAAGATGCGCGAGGAAACGTCGCAGCAGAAGAAACTGAAGCTCGCCAAGCGTCTGAAGGTGGTTGACGCCTTCCGCAAATCGGGCAACCGTCCGGAATGGATGATTCTCGACGTGATTCCGGTCATTCCGCCGGAACTGCGCCCGCTCGTGCCGCTCGACGGCGGACGGTTCGCGACGTCGGACCTGAACGACCTCTACCGCCGGGTCATCAACCGCAACAACCGTCTCAAGAAGCTGCTCGAACTGAAAGCGCCGGAAGTCATCGTGCGCAACGAAAAGCGCATGCTTCAGGAAGCGGTGGACGCGCTCTTCGACAACGGTCGGCGCGGTCGCGTGCTGCGCGGCGTGAACAACCGTCCGTTGAAGTCGCTTTCCGACACGCTGAAGGGCAAGTCGGGCCGTTTCCGGCAGAACCTGCTCGGCAAGCGCGTCGACTACTCGGGCCGTTCGGTCATCGTGGTCGGTCCGGAACTCAAGCTGCACCAGTGCGGGTTGCCCAAGAAGATGGCGCTCGAACTGTTCAAACCCTTCATCTACAACCAGTTGGAGAAGCAGGGCTACGCCGCGACGATCAAGCAGGCCAAGGAAATGGTCGAGCGCCAGTCGCCCGAGGTGTGGGACATCCTTGAGGAAGTCATCAAGGAGCATCCGGTGCTGCTCAACCGCGCGCCCACGCTCCACCGCCTCGGCATCCAGGCGTTCGAGCCGGTGCTGGTCGAAGGTAAGGCGATCAAGATTCACCCGCTGGTTTGTACCGCGTTCAACGCCGACTTCGACGGCGACCAGATGGCAGTCCACATTCCGCTGTCGCACGAAGCCCAGATCGAAGCCGCGATTCTGATGCGCGCCGACAACAACATCCTCTCGCCCGCCAACGGCCAGCCGATTGCGGTGCCGACGCAGGACGTGGTGCTCGGCTGCTACTACCTGACGTTCGAGCGGGTGGACGATGCCAAGGCGGGCCGGTCGTTCGCGTCTGGAGACGACGTGCTGCTCGCGCATGACGCCGGTCTGGTCAACACGCAGTCACCGATCAAACTCCGGTTCGACGGGATGCTGATCGACCTCGATCAGGAACGCGACAAGCAGGACCTCCTCCGGGCGACGCCGCGCAAGGTCAAGCAGGTCATCAATACGACGGTCGGTCGTGTGCTTCTCAACCAGCATTTCCCGAAAGAAATGCCGTTCATCAACGGAGTGCTCAAGAAGAAGGGCCTCCAGTCGCTGGTGAATTACTGCCAGTTGACCTACAGCCACGAAACGACGGTCAAGATGCTCGATTCGCTCAAGGCGATCGGCTTCCTCTACGCGATGAAGGCCGGCATCTCGATCGGCATCGACGACCTCGTGACGCCGAAGAAGAAGGCCGAACTGGTGGCCGACGCCGACCGGCAGGTCGCCGAGTTCCAGCAGCAGTACGAAGAAGGCATCATCACCAACGGCGAACGCTACAACAAGGTCATCGCGACCTGGTCACAGACGACCGAGGCGGTTGCCAAGGAGATGTCCGAGGCGATGAAGCTGCTGGAGGATGCCAGCAAGGAACTCAACCCGATCATGGTCATGGCCGATTCGGGCGCACGCGGTTCCCAACAGCAGATTCGGCAGTTGGCCGGAATGCGCGGACTGATGGCCAAGCCTTCGGGCGCGATCATCGAAAAGCCGATCCGGGCAAACTTCCGCGAAGGGCTGGATGTGCTCGAATACTTCATTTCGACGCACGGCGCCCGCAAGGGTTTGGCCGACACGGCGCTCAAGACCGCCGACTCGGGATACCTCACCCGCCGTCTGGTGGACGTGGCGCAGGACGTCATCATCTCCGAGGATGACTGCGGCAGCATCCGCGGCATCTACGTGGAAGCCATCACCGAAGGCGGCGAAGTCATCGAACCGCTCCGTGACCGGATCATTGGTCGCGTGGCGCTTGAAGACATCATCGACCCGGTGACGGGCGACACCCTCGTCGAATCGAATCGTGAAATCACCGAAAAGCTCGCGGCGGAAATTCAGGATGCCGGTGGTATCGAGCGCGTGAAACTCCGTTCGGTGCTGACCTGCGAATCGCGGCGCGGAGTGTGTGTGAGCTGCTATGGACGCAACCTCGCAACCGGACGTTCGGTCGAACTCGGCGAAGCGGTCGGCGTCATCGCGGCGCAGTCCATCGGCGAACCGGGCACGCAGCTCACGATGCGTACGTTCCACTTCGGGGGCGCGGT
>JAAFHI010000872.1 GCA_013298335.1 Actinomycetota bacterium | reverse complement strand
ATCGCGTAGATCGCGTGACCGACGGCCACCCGATCTACGCGATTCCCGGCGTGCCGATGGAACAGTCCGTCGAGCGGACGCTCGACCAGCTTGAACGCGGCGTTTTCACGCCCCAGTGGGTCGAGGCGGGCAAACTGCGGAAGGGCGATTACGTGGCGCAGGTCATCCCCACTGAAGTCATTCCGGTCACAGGGCTTACCGAGGACGACGCGCGGATGTACGGCATTCTGCTCGGCGACGGCCACATGTCGAAGGACGGTTTCGAATGGGGCGTTTCGGGCAATCCGCAGAAAGACGAGCATTTGAACTTCGTGCGCGAGTATCTGCGCGCCCGCGACGTCCACATGTGGGAAACCGGACGCGGCGAGACGTACCTTCAGATTCGCTTCGCCTCGGGTCGCGGCGTGGTTCGCGAAGCCACCTCGGGCCGCATCGTCGGAGCGGGCGCGCCGACGCTTCCCTTCGCTTATGAAGATTTATACGACGCGAATGGTGAGAAGCGCATTTCGCGCCGCCTCGCGCACCTTCCTCCCGCCCAGACGCGCGCGCTCGTGAAGGGCCTGCTCGAAACCGACGGCGGCGTCTCGCGCGGCAAGGAAGTCTATTTCACCAATACCTCCCGCGCGCTCGTCGAGGGCCTGCGCTACCAGTTGCTGCGGCTCGGCATCGCCGCCGCCGGTCAGTATCGCGAACGCGACACGTCGCACACTGCGACGCGCGGCGACGGCTCGACCACCGAATTTTCGGGCGTGACGAAGTGCTTCGACCTGCGGATTCCCGCCGTCCCGGAAATCGCAGAGCTCGTTGAATGCAAAGCGATTGCGAAGCGGAACTGGTTCGCGCGGCACGGCTACCTGTGGTCGCGGGTCAAGGAAACGAAGGAAATCCAGCCGGTCAGCGTCGTCCACGATCTGAAGGTGGATGCCGACGAAACCTACATGACCGCCGCCGCGCTGGCGCACAACGGCGGCAAGCGCAAGGGCGCGGCCTGTGTCTATCTCGAACCGTGGCATGCCGACATCGAAGCCTTCCTCGAACTGCGCGACAACACCGGCGAAGACGCCCGGCGGACGCATAACCTCAATCTCGCCAACTGGATACCGGACCTGTTCATGGAGCGCGTGGAAGCCGACGCGAACTGGTCGCTGTTCGATCCGAAGGCCGTGCCGCACTTCCCCGACCTGTTCGGCGCAACGTTCAACGAGGCCTATCTGAAAGCCGAGGCGGACGGGCTGGCCTACAAGCAGGTCAAGGCGCGCGATCTCTACCAGCGGATGATGAAAACGCTCGCCCAGACCGGCAACGGCTGGATGACCTTCAAGGATTCGAGCAACACCAAGTGCAACCAGACCGCACTTCCGGGCCGGGCGGTGCATCTGTCGAATCTCTGTACGGAAATCATCGAAGTCACGTCCAACGACGAAACCGCCGTCTGCAACCTCGGCTCGATCAACCTCGCCAAATACATCGTTGAAGGCAAATTCGACTACGACAAGCTGGCGCGCAACGTCCGCATCGCCGTCCGCCAGCTCGACCGCGTGATCGACATCAACTACTACCCGATTCCGCAGGCGGCCACGTCGAACCTGCGCTGGCGTCCGATCGGACTCGGCGTGATGGGCCTCCAGGACGCGCTCTTCCAGTTGCGGCTGGCCTTCGATTCGCCTGAGGCGCTCGCCGTTTCGTCGAAGATTCAGGAAGAAATCTACTTCCACGCCCTTTCGACCTCCTGCGGACTGGCCGAGGAATTCGGTCAGCACCCGTCCTTCCCCGAAACCCGCGCGGCAAGTGGCGACCTCCAGTTCGACCTCTGGGGCGTCAAACCCGAAGACACGGCGCGGTGGGACGCCCTCCGCATCCGCATCAAGGAAAAAGGTTTGCGGAATTCGCTGATGATTGCCATCGCCCCGACCGCGACCATCGCCTCCATCTGCGGGTGCTACGAATCGGTCGAACCGCAGGTCTCGAACCTGTTCAAGCGCGAGACGCTGTCGGGCGACTTCATGCAGATCAACCGCTATCTGGTGTCGGATTTGAAGAAAATCGGCTTCTGGAACGAGGACATCCGCGGAAAAATCAAACTCGCGGAAGGTTCGATTCAGGGCATCGAGGAAATCCCGGCGGAAATCCGCAATCTCTACCGGACGGCGTGGGAACTGCCGATGCGCGCCCTGATCGACATGGCCGCCGCGCGCGGGGCCTTCATCGACCAGTCGCAGTCGCTCAACCTGTTCATGGAATCGCCGAGCATCGGCAAACTGTCGTCGATGTATATGTACGCTTGGAAAAAGGGCCTCAAGACGACGTACTACCTGCGCTCGCGCCCGGCCACGAGCATCGCCAAGACGACCGTCACCGCTTCCGTCGCCGTCGAAGCCCCGAAAAAAGCCTATTCGGATGAAGAAGCGATTGCCTGCTCGCTTGAGAATCCGGAGAGTTGCGAAGCTTGTACCTAGTTTATCTTCAATGATTTACGGAAATTTCACGCTGGAGGCGTGAAAAGAATGTAGCCGGTGGTCAGCGAAGCGCCACCACCGGTCATGCGTAAAGCGATATCCG
>JAAFHI010000026.1 GCA_013298335.1 Actinomycetota bacterium | reverse complement strand
CCCCCAAGACTCCTTTTTGACTCCAAGACTGCCTTTCACGCCGAGACTCTTAGACTCTTAGACTCATTTTGGTTTACAGTCGGCGGTTGGTTTGAACACTCCGCCACGTTTTCTCGGATTTGGGAATGAAAAAGAAGCCGAACAGTCTGAAACAGAAGTTTCGCGAAGCCAAAATGGTCATTGACGGCGTTCTCGACCGCCGTCACCCGGTCCTCGTCCATATCGTCCCGATGCGGCGCTGCAATCTGGCCTGCGCCTACTGCAACGAGTATGACGACGTGTCCAAGCCGGTCCCGATTGACGAAATGATCCGGCGTATCGACAAGCTGGCCGAACTCGGCTCGTCGGTGGTGGCGTGCAGCGGCGGCGAGCCGATGATGCACCCCGAGATCTTCGACATCTACAAGCGGATTCGGCATCACGGGATGATGTCCGGGCTGATTACCAACGGGTACTACCTCAACAAGGAACGCATCCAGAAGCTGAACGACGCCGGATTGCAGTACCTTCAGATCAGCATCGACAACGTGACGCCCGACGAGGTTTCCCAGAAAAGCCTGAAGGTGCTCGACCGGCGGTTGCAGGACCTCGCGCAGTACGCCGAATTCGCCGTCAGCATCAATTCCGTCATCGGCGGCGGCATCAAGGACCCGCAGGATGCCGTGCAGGTCGCCAAACGCGCCAATGAACTGGGTTTCGCCGTTTCCTGCGGCATCATCCACGACGGTCACGGCACGCTGAAACCGCTGTCCGACGTCGAGGCCACCGCCTACAACGAGGTCAAGCGGATCGGCAAGGTCGGCTACTCGATGATTCACGGATTCCAGGAAAATCTGGCGAACGGCAAGGCGAACGACTGGAAATGCCGCGCCGGCGCGCGTTACCTCTACATTTGCGAGGACGGACTGGTTCACTACTGCTCGCAGCAGCGCGGCACGCCCGGCACGCCACTCGCCGCCTACACCAAGGACGACATCTGGCGGGAATACAACACGCCGAAACCGTGCGCTCCCCTGTGTACCATCGCCTGCGTTCACCGCGCCTCGCACATGGACTTCTGGCGCGATCCGCAGGACCAGAACCTCGTTTCCTCCATCGCGTAACCCGTGGACTGGAAAACCGCCGTCGCGCGGGATGACTTCGAACGGGCCATCGCCGACCTCCCGTTCGAAGTCGCGGGCGTCTTCGATGCGGATGGAAACCGGTTGTTCGCCAAGCCCGGCGACGCCGATCAGGTCGGTTTTACCCGCTCCGAACTGGCGCGCTTGCCGGGGACGGTGCTGGTTCACAACCACCCGAACGGTTCAAGCCTGTCCTACACGGATGCCGTGTTTGCTGAAAAAAACGGATTGGCCGAAATTGTTGCGGTGGTCAGGTTTCAGGGGAAACCAGTCAGGTTTTCACTCCGCCCCTCGGTTGCCCCGGATTCGAAGTTAACCGTCTGGCCACCTTTTTCCGAACTTCAGTTTGTTTGCAAACCGGCGATTGACCGACTCGATCGTCAGTGGCGCGACGCCTACCTCGATGGTACATTCAGCCTTGATTACGCCGAACACTGGTTCATGCACGAGTTCTGGGAAGGTCAAAGAGACCGGATTCACCAACGTTACGGTGTTTTTTACGAATACCTGAGGGAAGAATTATGAACTCAGCCAAGAAATACACCCGATTGGGCGACGTTTCAGCCAAATTTGCCCCTCGAAAAAGAACCCGACCCGACCCTATTGTCGCAATTCTGGACGACAGTCAGAACCGAATCGACCTATCCGGGCCACTGACCGACCGTCGGACACCCGAAGAACATGCACTGGCGGTTCAGGAAGCGATGGAAGCAGCGGCCATCGCGGCGGGACCGTTTATCAAGTTCAGAATCGCGGAATACACCCCGGATCAGGAAGCGCGTTTCAATGCCTTCATGGAAATCGCGCCGACCTTGCCGCCGACGCTTCACGAACGCGCGCTGAAACTGGCGAAGAAGTTCACGAGCGAACGCTTCCGGTCACAGGCGATCATCGCGCTCGGCCCGCAACTTTCAAAAGAACTCCACGGACGGGCCACCGCCATCGCGGAAAGCATGCGTTCGCTGAACCTTCGAAAAACGACGCTCGACGGACTTGCCCCTTTTCAACCGCGCCGAAAACCTTCAAAATCGGCGCATTCGTCGGCTGACTGACACCTGAAACCCGACACCCGACACCTTCTGCAAGCGGAAGTGGCGAAATGGCAGACGCACCAGACTTAGGATCTGGCGGGCAACCGTGGGGGTTCGAGTCCCCCCTTCCGCACCACATTTCTCGTTTTTTCCACTCATCCAGAATTCTTTGACCTGATTTGCCTCTGCATGCTGGTCACTTTTGCCTGCACGACGGGTTCTTTGGTCATTGTGCCCAAAAACTGGACGGACGTGAGTGTTATTCACCTTTCCGTTTTGCCAATTCAGCCAGAATCCTCGGAATTGCCCACCCGATCTCTTCGTCTTCAATCAGGGATTCCAGAATTGCTGATCCCACCGGATTTTGTGGGGTGAATTTGTAGAACTGGTTTTGAAACCCGCGTGGCGGGTGTCCGCATTTAGCCCCCGATGATGCGAGTCTTCGAGCGAATCGGGGGAAACTTCGGGGAATCTCTCCAACAAACTGGGCTGGGCAAAAACGAATAGAAAAGCCTGACTTTCTGGAAATACAAGTGATTTGGAATGACTCCATCGGCGATTTCCAGAAAAACCGGTGGAAACCCAAGGCGGACAAGTTCTTTTTTGGCTTCTTCTGAATTTGAAATCATCCCTTAACCCACAACTTCTGGTTCGTTCCACCATGAAATTGCTTGAAAATTTAACAGTTTTTTTCTGGCTATAGTCGTCCGAGCATGCACAAAAACAAACAAATCTCCGTTCGCTTCCCGGCAAATAAATAGGAGGGCATCGCAGTTGTAAAAGAATGAAGTTTGCCCATTCGCTTGAATTGTAAATCCGAGGTCATTGTATTGTTTTCGAAATTCGGGAAGGTCCTGATCTTCCAGCATCCCCATCCCGCCGGGACCACGAAAAGTCGCCTCGATAATCATCATTCCAAAAACGAATTCGCTGAGTTTTTCAGCCGCCTTCATTTCTCCGTCAATCCAGACTGGCGGATCATCATCCTTTGAATCGCCAACCTGGAAGCTCCAGTCGCCGCAGGACTGATTTTCAACGTAGAAAATAACCTTATCGTCTTTCAAACGAAGTTCACCGACCGGCAAGAGGTAATTTTGCTGATTGAGATCGTCAAGTGCATTCCCGACCAGACCGTACAGTTCCTTGAGCGCCAACGGCAGTTTGACCCCCAGTTTCAACTCGGCGGCTTCGATTTCAGACATCGAGAGACCGTCGCCGGGTTCCAGTGGACGAATCCAGTCTTCGAAAAGTTCAACGTAGGCTTTGAACCGGGGTGGAATTTCTCGAATCATTCTTCCTCCTAAAAAATCAGTCCGGCTTGCCGCCCGACTCGGCTTTGGAGATCGCGTTGTTCGGCAGGCTCGTCGCGTCGCTGATCATCGTGGGGATCTCTTCTTCCTCGAAGATCGCCGAACTCATCAGCGTTTTGGCGTCGTGTTCGATGGCCATTCCGGTTCCGGCCATGTTGGTATCGGTCATGAGCTGACGGACGCTCGCCGTCGAGAACCGGTCTCCCACCGGTTCGTCGTCGGAATCGGCGTAGTTCTGGACGGCGCGCAGGAACGATTCGGCCAGATCCGCCGCGGTCGGGCGTACCAGCGGGTTCTTTTCAAGCGCCGCCATGACAACTTCCTCGATTTCCTCGGTCAGGTCCGGGCGGATCATTCTCAGCGGCGGCGGCGGTTTGGTGATGTGGGCCATCAGGACGGCGACCGCGCTTTCGCCCATCGAGCGGAACGGCGTCACGCCCGTCAGCATCTGAAACAGCATCACGCCGAGGCTGTACACGTCGGATTTCCCGTCGTATTCGAGGCCGCGGATGCGTTCCGGCGCGATGTACATCGGGGTGCCGACGACCGCGCCGGTGACGGTCAGCTTTTCCATCTCGTTTTCGGAGAAGTCGCTCAGAAGTTTGGCGATGCCGAAATCCACGACCTTGACGACTTCGCCTTCAATCGTCCGGTTGATGAAGATGTTGTCCGGCTTGATGTCGCGGTGGATGATTCCCAGCCGGTGTGCCTCCGAAAGCGCGGCGCAGACGGGCAGGAGGATTTTCGCGCAGCGTCCGACGGGAAGCCGCCCGTGGATTTTCAGTTCCTCGGCCAGTGTCCGTCCGTTCAGCAGTTCCATCACCAGGTAGGCGATGCCTTCCTGGGAAATTCCCGAGTCGATGATGCGGATGGCGTTCGGATGATTGAGTCGCGAGGCCGAAACACCCTCGCGCTTGAACCGTTCGACGGCGTCGATGCTCTCGTTGCCGGGCATCGGCTTGAAAACCTTCACCGCAATCGGGCTGCCGAGTGAAATGTGGGTCGCCCGGAACACCGCGCCGAACCCGCCCGCCCCGATTTTTTCGTCGAGTCGATATTTTCCGTCAAGGACCGTGCCGGGGAGGGCTTCCGACAGGGCCGAAAAGATGCGGTCGGCCTGCTGGCGGGAGGCGACCAGTTCCTCGACGCGCTGGTCGAGTTCGCGGTTCTTTCGTTCGGTTTCGGCCCGCGCGGTTTCGAGCTGGGTCAGATTTTCCGCAAGTTGGATGTTTTTGCGGTTCAGTTCCTCGGTTCGTTCGGTGACTTTCTGCTCAAGGGTCTGGGTAAGAGCTTCAAGGTCGGAAAAGACCCGACTGAACCGGTT
Source organism: Actinomycetota bacterium (assembly GCA_013298335.1). Classification (GTDB taxonomy): domain Bacteria; phylum Acidobacteriota; class Blastocatellia; order Chloracidobacteriales; family Chloracidobacteriaceae; genus JAAFHI01. The sequence continues at coordinate 8,041 of JAAFHI010000026.1, read as the reverse complement.
CGATACGGAAACGGTCATCGAGCCGACGAGCATCACGTATCCGCCGGAAAGAAGATTCAGGGAAACCAGCGGCGACCAGTCGCCCCACTGGACGGTCTGGCGGACGAACCGTTCGAGCGACGCCATGAGCAGGCAGACGATGCCGATCCAGATGGTTCGGGCTTCCCGGTCGCCGCGAACCGCTCTCCAGGTGACGAACCCGACGCCGACAAAGACGAACGAGACCAGCCAGAGAAAACGGTACCGGGTACTGAGAATGACGATGTGAATCGGGGCGACGACGGAAAAAAGGGCGATGACCAGATTTGAAAGCTGGTATGCCCGGAGCCAGCGTCCGACCGGGGTCGAGAGAAACGGCCAGAGGAACTGGATCAGGATGACGAACATGACGTGCGTCGTCGCGATGGCGAAGCGGAGTCCCCAGATCGTGCCCCCGGTCAGTTGATCGGAAAGCGGCGAAGTAAAGAAGAGATTGATGGCGAAGATGAAGGCCAGCAGACCGAACCAGAGATATTCGGTCAGTTCCCTTCGGCGCCGGAACAGTTGCAGGTGGTAGCCGGCGATGGCCGCGCACAGCACGACGGCGGCGAGCATCGGAAGCGAGGTCCGCAGCAGCCGCAGGTAAATCGTCTCAACCTCGCCGCGCACCTCGGTTTCGTTCCCGATCAGAAACGGACCTGCGAAAAAGCGGGTTTGCAGGGTGGGATAGTCGCCGAACCCGCCCGTTTCCGGGAACGCGCCCGAAAAACCGGGGTCCGCCCATACCCGGACCGCGATGACGAGGCGTCCGTCGGCTGCAATTGCTTCCTTTGGAATGGAAAATGCCGCTGGCGTCAAAAACGAGACCGTTCCCGCCTTGCCCCGGCTGCCAATCGGCTGGCCCCCGGCAAAAACGTCATATCGCCCGATACCCCCAAAGCCGAGCGACACGGCGAGCCGGGTGTCGCGAACCGCCGGAGAAATCCGGAGTTCGGTTCGATACCAGGCATATCCGCCGAGCCCACGGTGCCCCTGCTTTCCCCACCCGAGCGGGACGGTCAGATTTTCCCAGCCCGAATCGTCAAACTCCGCCGCCGCCCGTTTCGGATCGTCACCCGGTTGAAATTTCCAGGTCCCGGCCAGCACGGCGGGGGTGCCGGACGTAGCCACCACGACCGGGCCGGCGCCAACCGGCAGAAAAAGGCCGAGCAGCATCAGGAGTACGAACATCAGTCGTACCCTCGACGGTCGGAAAGAAAACCGACGAAGCGGCATAGATAAGGGTGCGGGGTCGATTGGGTTGAGTCTGGGGAGTCTTGTGAGTCTGGAGCGTCTTGGGTGTCAAATCGACTCCCAAGACCCACAAGACTCCCGAGACGCTCTGGACTTCTCCAGATGCTAGCGACTTCGACAGGAATCCGCCATGACAATCGGAAAATCCCGTTGCCCGACCTGAAACCCGTAGGTAAGGTTGCCCGTTCCGTTCTGGAACAAATAATCCTCCCCCAAATTTTTATTTTCTTACCTTCTCCAAGGAGTTTTTTAGCATGTTGCAAGTTGGCCAACCGGCCCCAGAATTCGATATGGCGTCCACCAAGGACCTCACCACCCTCAAGGAGCGCGTCAAGCTCTCCGACTACCGCGGAAAATGGCTGGTCCTGTTTTTCTACCCGCTCGACTTCACCTTCGTCTGCCCGACGGAAGTGACCGGGTTCAGCGACCGTTTGAGCGAATTCCATGACCTCAACGCGGAAGTCATCGCGGTCAGCACCGACAGCGTCTTCTCTCACAAGGCCTGGATCGAGACCCCGCGCGAAAAGAACGGCGTCTCCGACCTTCTTTTCCCCCTCGGCAGCGACATCACCAAGTCGGTGAGCCGTGATTACGGCGTCCTCATCGAACGCGACGGCATCGCGCTGCGCGGGCTGTTCATCATCGACCCGGAAGGCATCCTTCAGTATCAGGTCGTTCACTCGCTCAACATCGGCCGCAACGTCGATGAAGCCGTCCGCGTGCTCCAGGGCCTCCAGTCGGGCGGTCGGTGCCCGATCAACTGGAAGCCGGGTCAGGAAAACATCTAGTTTTTCGAAGTCCTGGGAGTCTCGGGAGTCTTGGGTGTCTGGAGAGTCAAAACGACTCCCAAGACCCACTGGACTCCCAAGACTCCCAAGACTTTTTTAGGGGGTTATTTTTATGCCGATGAGAATTGGAACGCCGATGCCGTCGTTTGAAGGCGGGTCGGAGTGGCGCAACGGCGACGGGGTCACGCCCGAGTCGCTGGCCGGAAGCGTCGTACTGGTGCATTTCTGGGCCATCAGTTGCGGGATCTGTTCGGAACAGATGCCGAAGGTGAACGAATGGCGCGATTCGCTGGCCGAAAAAGGGGTGAAAGTGGTGAGCGTCCACATGCCGCGCTATGAGGCGGACACCAAACTGGACGACGTGTACGCCGCGATTGAAAAATACGGCTTGACCCAGCCGTGTGTTATAGACAATCTGCACAAAGTGGCGGATGCCTATGGGAATGAGTTCGTTCCGGCTTTCTACCTCTTCGATAAAGAGGGCAAGCTGAAGAGTTTCTCGGCGGGAGAAAACGCCGCGAGGCTGGTCCAACCGGCGCTCGAACGCTTACTGGCGAATTGAACGAATCCCCGAAGCGGCGCCCGGTGCGCCGCTTTTTTATTGATAGACCAATGTAGAGGGGACTTTTTCATGAGAAGACTTTTTGTGGCGGCAGTGATGGCCTTTTCCCTGGCTGCGACCGGGTGGGCGCAGACCGAAGGATTCAAGACCTACAAAAGCGCCGATGGCCGTTTTGAGGTTTCAGGTCCGGGCGACCCGATGAAGTCCACCCGAACCATCCAGTCCGAGGCGGGCCCCATCGAGCTTGAGAACTACGAGTTTTTCCAGAATTCCGACAAGTACCTGATCACTGTATCTCCCTTGTCGCGGGATGTGGCCGACGGGTATCGGAACGGTTCAGCCGAAACCCGGAAAGAGATTGCCGGAGGTTTTTTTTCGGGCGTTTCAAAGGGGATTCTGAAAAGTGTCGAGAAGGCCGGGAACTGCAAGGTGACGAAGTCGGAAAGCGAATTCGCGGCCTCGCCCCCCTTTTCGGTACTGGAAATCGAGGTTTCCGGCAGGGATGGAAGTACTTCCTACATTTTCGGGAAGTTTCTGTTCACCGGTGACCGGGCCTACTCGCTCGTAATTTTTTCCAAATCGCCACACGAAGAGGGCACCCTGAAATCGGCGGCGTTTTTTGATTCCTTCAGGGTATTTCAGTCTCCCCCGGCAAAAACGACAAAAGACTCGGTCCAGGAAAAATCGGGTCTTCCCCGGACATAATCATTCAGAAAAACAAAAGCAGGAGTTCATCCAATGGCGAAACTCAACCAGATCATTGCGATCGAGAAAAGCATCAAGAGTCGTTCGTTTCAGGAACTGACCGAAGCGCACCACGCGCTCCAGAAACCGGCCCTCCTTTCCGGCATCGCCCGGACCTACCGCCCGAAGGACGAGGAAGGCGAACAGTTGCCGCCCGAATCCACCAAAGTTCAGGTCAAGGCCGACGAGATCATCCGGAACACGGTGACTTCGCTGACGCGCCTGTTCGATGTTACGGCGGTCAAGGATTCGGCCAACTGCGTGGCAAAAGCCGACGTGGTGGTAGACGGAAAGGTCCTGCTCGCGAAAGTTCCGGTGGCGTACCTTCTCTTCCTTGAAAAGCAGTTGGTCGATCTGCACACGTTCGTGCGGAAACTGCCGGTGCTCGATGCCGCCGAAACGTGGATTTTCGACGCGTCCGCCGACTGCTGGGCGACCGAGCCGGTCCAGACCGTCAAAACCAAAAAGGTGCCGCGCAACCACGTCAAGGCGGAAGCCACCGACAAGCATCCGGCGCAGGTCGAGATGTATTACGAAGACGTCGTGGTCGGAAACTGGAAGACCATCAAGTTTTCCGGCGCGCTGCCCGCCAAACGCATCAACGAATTGCTCGAACGGGTCGAAAAACTCCAGCAGGCGGTCAAATTCGCCCGCGAAGAAGCCAACAACGCCGAAGTGGCCGACATGAAAGTCGGCGACGCGGTTTTCGGCTATCTTTTTGCGTGAAAACGGTTTCCCGGTTCGGGGGAATTCGGGTAAGGTCCACCGCGGAGTACAAGCTGAGTCTGAAGCTCAAACTGAAGGCCCGAACGTGTCAGTGAGGTGTTCGAATCCCTCCCCCGCCACCATTTCACTTGCGGCGGGGTAGCCCAATGGAAGAGGCAGCGCCGGACCACCCCAATTTCAAGCTCTTGCTCCAGCTTCAGTATTCTCCGTCGAACGCCGGGTCAAATGTCCGAAGGCGAAACTCGTCGGCTGCCGGTTCAACTCCGGCCCGCTCCGCCAGAATAGAGTCTCGGGAGTCCGGGGCGTCTTGAGAGTCTTGGGAGTCAACATTGATTCCAGTTCGAATGACTCCCAAGACCTCCAAGACTCACGAGACTCCAAGACTATTTTTTGGGGCGGTAGTTCAATGGTAGAACACGACGGTCTGAAGAATGACCTTTTGACTTAAATGTAACGGCGTACAGCAATTGGACGGAAAACCGAGTCCCGGGAGCAGGCTACGCTTCCGGGACTCACCTTTTATGAGTCTTGGAGTCGGGAGTCTCGGCGTCTAGGAGTCAAAAAAAGACATTCCTGCCTTTCTGACTCCAAGACGCCGAGACTCATCCGGAACTTGGTATTTGAAAAAACCGTTCTGAATAGCCGAACTTCACTCTCCCTCAATTAGGAAAGCTACATGACTCGCAAGGAATTCATGCTGTCACTGGTTCCGGTTCTGGCCGGTTTCGGTCAACTGAGCGGACAAACGCCGCAACCCGCTCCGCTTGAAGAGACGCTGGACGCGATTCGGAAGAAATACGAACTGCCCGGGCTGGCCGGGGCAATCGTGACCTCGTCAGGGGCGCCCGAAATTCATGCCGTCGGCGTCAGGAAAATTGGTACGGAAACGGCAGTGACCAAAGAAGATCGGTGGCATCTCGGTTCGAACACCAAAATGATGACGGCCACGCTGGCTGCTCGACTGGTCGAAGCCGGGAAACTCCGATGGGACAGTACTTTGGGGGAAGTTTTCCCCAAAATGTCTTTTGAAAAATCGCCGAGCGCGAAATCGGTCACGTTGCTTCAGTTATTGTCTCACCGGTCGGGTTTGCAGGCCAATTTGAATTGGGGCCCCTATTCTGGATTGAAAGCTCCAATGCCCGAACAGCGACTGAAAGCCTTGAACGAAGCCTTGAAGAGCCCACTTGCCGTCGACCCCGGAATGAAATTCGAATATTCCAATCTGGGGTACATGGTAGCGGGGGCAATGATCGAGGCGGTCACCCGAAAACCATGGGAAGACGCGCTTCGGGAGCAGGTTTTCAACCCTTTGAAAATGACTTCGGCGGGATTCGGCGCCGCCGGGACACCCGGAAAGAATGATCAGCCGTGGCCACATGGGGAGAACGGAAAGCCGGTTTCGGAAAAAGACCAACTCGACAACCCTCCGGTCATCGGCCCCGCCGGGACGGTTCATTGTTCGATGGGAGACTGGGCAAAGTTCCTGGGTGACCAGCTTCGCGGTGCCCGGGGTGAAGCCGGGTTATTGCAGCCGAAATCCTATGAACTCATTCAAACTGCCCAGGCCGGTGGAGAATATGGATTGGGCTGGGTGGTACTCAAACGCGGTTGGGCGGATGGACCCGCATTGAGCCACGCCGGAAGCAACACCATGAACTTCGCCGTGGTCTGGCTGGCCCCGAAAAAGGATATTGCGCTGCTGGCCTGTACCAATTCCGGAACAAAAACCGCCAACCGCGCGCTCGACGAAACCGTCGTCACGCTTCTCAAGACACGAATCCAGTTGAACTGACGGTTTCAACCAAGTTGACCGAGAAATCCGATGGCGAGAATGCCGAGGACCAGCAGAGCTGAGATGGCCACATAGATCAAAATCCCGGTCTGGTTGGATTTCCCGGATTTCCCGTTGTACTCATTGTGGCAATGAGTGCATTTGACGTGGCTCAGGAGTTTGGGACCAAGCAGTCCACCCCACCAGGTAAAAGTGACTTCGTTGACGTGGGGACAGCCGCATTGCGGACACGGCACATATTTTGAAATCGGATACATTGGGTTCTCCTTTCCCCGTTTACAGAATTGGTTTGAGGGCTGCTCCGGTGTGTGAGTCGGGGATTCTAGAAATTTCTTCCGGTGTTCCCTCGCCGATAATGGTCCCGCCGCCGTCGCCGCCGTCCGGGCCGAGGTCGATGATCCAGTCGGCGCTCCTGATCACGTCGAGATTGTGCTCGATGATGATGACGGTATTTCCCAGATCGACCAGTTTCTGAAGGACATCCAGCAATTTGCGGACGTCTTCGAAGTGCAGTCCGGTCGTCGGCTCATCCAATATATAGACGGTGCGTCCGGTGGCGCGCCGCGAGAGTTCCTTCGCCAGCTTGATGCGCTGGGCTTCCCCTCCGGAAAGGGTCGTCGCCGACTGGCCGAGTTTGAGGTAGCCGAGGCCGACGTCGTTCAGCGTCTGAAGTTTCTGTTTCAGCGCGGGAATCGCATCGAAGAGTTCCAGTGCTTCCTCGATGGTCGTATCGAGCATTTCCGCGATGGACTTGCTCCGGTAGTGAACCTGGAGGGTCTCGCGGTTGTAGCGTCTGCCCCGGCAGACGTCGCACTGCACGTAGACATCGGGCATGAAGTTCATCTCGATGCGTTTCAACCCGTCGCCCTGGCATTCCTCGCAGCGTCCGCCCTTGACGTTGAAGGAAAACCGGCCCGGCTTGTATCCCCGCTCACGCGATTCGGGCAGTCCCGCATAGAGATCGCGGATGACGGTGAAGGCTCCGGTGTAGGTCGCGGGATTGGAACGGGGCGTCCGCCCGATCGGGGTCTGGTCGATTTCGATGATTTTGTCTATGTGCTCGATTCCGTCCAGCCTCGCATGCGATCCCGGATTGGCATGGGCATGGTGGAGGGACTTTGCCAGCGCGCGGTAAAGAATGTCGTCCACCAGCGTGGATTTCCCGGAACCCGAGACGCCGGTAACCACCGTCAGCAGCCCGAGCGGAAAATGGGCATCCACTTTTTGAAGGTTGTGGTGCTCGGCACCGATGACCGAGAGGACTTTTTCCGTCGGTTGCCGCCGTTCGGCGGGAGTTTTGATGGCATCGGTGCCCGAAAGAAATCTTCCGGTAATTGATTCCGGGTTGTCGGCGACCGATTCGGGCGTTCCGTGGGCGATGACTTCCCCGCCATGCGTGCCCGCTCCGGGACCGAGATCGACCACGTAATCCGCCCGGCGGATGGTTTCCTCGTCGTGTTCGACCACGAGGATGGTATTGCCGAGGTCGCGGAGACGTTCCAGCGACTCGATAAGCCGAATGTTGTCGCGGGGATGCAGACCGATACTCGGTTCGTCCAGTACGTAGAGCACCCCGCGCAACTGCGATCCGATCTGGGTCGCCAGCCGGATGCGCTGGGCTTCACCGCCGGAGAGCGTTCCCGCCGAACGGTCGAGGGTGAGGTAGCCCAGCCCGATATTGGTCAGAAATCCGAGCCGCGCCCGAACTTCATTCAGAATGCCGCCGGCAATCCGGGTTTCACGCCGTCCGAGAGTCAGTTTTGAAAACCATTCGGCGGACCGTTCCATGGAAAGCCCGGTGATCTCGGAAATGTTGCGCCCGCCGATGGTGACCGCCTTGGCTTCGGGCTTGAGCCGGGCCCCGCCGCAGGAACGGCAGCTTTGAAGCACGATGAGTCGTTCAAGTTCGGCTTTGAGGCGGTCGGTTTTGGCTTCATCGAACTTTTCCCGAAGCCGGGCCACCGCGCCCAGCCAGCGGCTCCGGTATGTGTAGTCACCGAATTGAAAAACGATTTTCTTCCCTTCGGTTCCAAAGAAGAACTGATCCCGAAAAACCTGTGGTGCTTCTTCGAAAGAAGTTTTCAGTGGGACGGAATGGTGGAACGCGAGCGCGGTGACGGCTTCCCGAAGCATCAGGAGGATGTGGCCGTCTTCCAC
>JAAFHI010000885.1 GCA_013298335.1 Actinomycetota bacterium | reverse complement strand
CTTTACCTGGGCCTCGGTCTGCGGCGCGGCGCGGCAAAAAAACGGACCGATCATTCTCCATTTTTCGATGTCGAACGCACGGTGCGCCCCACAGTCGAGACAGACCCGATACGTCCGCTGCTGGAGGGTGATCGGACGCCCCATATCAAGGTGCCAGCATCCGAAAAGCCGGAGGTAGACCGCCCGGAATTGACCGATGCGCCGAACCGCATCTTCCGGCATTTCGCGGGTGACCACGGTTGTAAGGGTTTCCGTGAGTTCCATTGGAACCTCCTTCAAATCAATTCAAAGGTTGAGGAATCCGAAGTCGAATCGGGCGCGGCTGACGGCTCGGTAAAGGGGCCGACCTCCAGCATTTTGGCGCCAACCGCGAGCATGACTCCATAGACGTGTGGGTTGGGAAGGGCCCGTTCGAAAGGATCGCGCCCGTCGCCTTCGAGGAGCATCCCCAGCGCGGCGGCCACGGCGGCGCTCCGACTTATGCCCATCAGACAGTGAATCCAGACCTTGAGCCCCTGACGGCGCGTTTCCAGCACAAACCGCCAGATGGCGCGCGCATGGCCTTCCGTGAACAGTCCGACCGTCTCTCCTTCGTGGGGCCAGACGCTTTCAACCGCTTCCGGAGTCAGGTCCTCGAAGTGAACCCGTAAAACGGCACCGAACCCGTTTCCGTCGGCAAAATCCCGGGCCGCGCTCGAAATGCTCACCAGCGCCACCTTTCCCCGGTTCGGAATGGGGACGGCTTCGATGTGTTCAAGAGAGAACCAGGGAAAGCTCATGCGGGAAATTCCTTTTCGATTTACCTTGTTTCACATACCCCGCTCAGGACACTCCGAAACGGGAGACAGAACCGTGGAATGGAAGTCGACTCGAAAACACTTTCGGGGCTGGAAGTCCGATTTCGGTGTCCTTCCGAATCGGATGACAAACGAAAAGCAACGGATTCCGGGCTCAGGCGGGTGAGGGTTTGAGCCGGGTCCAGGCCAGTCGCCCGAAACTGTTTTTTTGGAGAGAAGTCACGAATTCGACCGTCTGGGAAATACGAAGCAATCGGCGTTCCGCAACTTGCAGGCCGGAGGCCGGCCATTCCCCGGCTTCGTCCGGGGATGCATCGAAATCGACAATTTTGAAAAAGTGCCGGTTTGAGCCGGATGCCGGGACACCGGGGAGACGGCAGGGCGGAAGCTTCCCCGACTCTCCCCTTACCCTTCACCGACGGTTCAACCTTGGCGAGATAAAATCATCGTATCCAACGGGTAACCGGAAGTCCTGAACGGTGCCATCCCGGACCGGCGGGTGACTTTCCGTGCGACTCACTCCCGATAGCCGGCTGCATTGAAACGGAAGCCTCCCGAATTCCGACCCTGGGCCGGCTTCCGGCTGAGCAATCCTGTTTTTTTATTCGACTGTCCCGGCTTGTGTCAGGAAACGCGGTCAATCAGGTTTTTTCTCAAGGCCGCCGTCCCGGCGCGTACAGTGGGGAGGGGAAAACCATACGCCCTTGTTTGATTTGAAGACACCGACCGGCATCGGGAAGCCGGTGCTGGTCCAGTCAATTCCGGGAGGCGGGTTGGCCCGTGTGACGCATTCATTTTCTCAAGCAAGAAGTTGAAAGAACGGTTGGGATTTTCCTTTCCCCACGTTTCGGGGTAAAGTTGGCGGGCTTCCCAAAGAAAAACATTCAAGGTTCCTGCTTCATCAGCGGTGATGAATGTTTTTTCAAATTTTCACGGTTGATTGTTTTTGAATTCGGAGTCGGATCATCCCGGTGAAGCTGGGATTCCGAATCAGACGGATACTTCGAGGAGTTTCCCCTCCATGGGTCTGTTCGACAGCCTTAAAAAAAAATTTGGCGGAACGGAAAAATTCGAATCGCCAAGGGAGCCCAATTCAAGTACACCGACCGTCGAAGCCGTTTCACCCGAGGGGGCGGCGGTCGGCACCCCCTTTGAACCCGTCGCCGGACTGCGCCTCAACAACAAGTACCTGCTTGAAAAGGAACTCGGACGCGGCGGCATCGGCGTCACGTTTCTGGCCAAGGATTTCTTCGCCGGCCCCGATTCCCCCGTGTTCAAGCAGGTGGTCGTCAAGGTTCTGCTCAACGCGGCCTCGACCAGCCGGTATCTCGAACAGAAATTTCATCAGGAATACGAAGCGCTTTCGCGGATCAACCATCCGTACGTCGTGAAAGTGCTGGATGTCGGCACGCTGCCCAACGGCAAGCCGTTTTTCGTGATGGATTACATCGCGGGTTCGCCGTTGAGCGATCTTTTGAGGAGAGGGGCCCTGCCCCTTCCCATCGCGGGAAGAATTCTCCGTCAGATCAGTCTGGGATTGCAGGCCGCGCACGAAGTGGGCGTCATTCACCGGGACCTGAAACCCGACAACGTCATGCTCGAAACCATCGGCGAAGGCGAAGTTCAGGCCAAACTGATCGATTTCGGCATCGCGCGGGTCGAAGACTCCGACCTCGACTCGACCGGAACGCCGATGGCGGTCGGGACGCTGCTCT
>JAAFHI010000606.1 GCA_013298335.1 Actinomycetota bacterium | reverse complement strand
CTCAACCAGGCGTTCCAGTTGGGTTTCCGAGAGTTCGTTGAAGAACGGAAGGCGGACGAGGCGGTCGCTGATGTCTTCGGTGACCGGACAGTTCCCGGGACCGGACCCGAACGTCAGACCCATCGGCGACGTGTTGAGCGGCAGGTAATGAAACACGGCCTGAATCCCATGACCGCGGAGGTGGGCGATGAAGGCCTGCCGGGTTTTGAGGTTTGGGAGGATCAGGTAGTACATGTGGTAGGACTGCTCGCAGTGCGACGGGACCACTGGCAGGCTGACGCCCTCGGTCTGGGCCCAGTGACGCAGATTCCGGTCATAGTAGTGCCAGATCCGGCTGCGGGCTTCGAACACCTTTTCCTTTGTCTCCAGTTGCGCGAGGAGAAAGGCGGCGAGGAGATCCGAGGGCAGGAAACTCGATCCGACGTCAACCCAGGTGTATTTGTCCACCTGGCCGCGGAAGAACCGCGAGCGGTTCGTCCCCTTGTCGCGCAGGATTTCGGACCGCTCGATGAAGCGCGTGTCGTTGACCATCAGCGCGCCGCCTTCACCGCAGGAGAAATTCTTCGTTTCGTGGAAACTCAGCGTGGCGATCTGACCGAACGTGCCGAGGTTTTTCCCGCGGTACTGGCCGAACAGGCCGTGGGCGTTGTCTTCGATGACCGGAATCCCATGCCGGTCGGCAATGTCGAGGATGACGTCCATTTCACAACCGACGCCCGCGTAATGAACGACCACGATGGCTTTCGTCCGGGGGGTGATCAGCCCTTCGAGCTGCGTCTCGTCGAGATTGAGCGTGTCCGGTCGGATGTCCGCGAAGACCGGCTTCGCTCCCCGCAACACGAAGGCATTCGCGGTCGAGACGAAGGTGAAGGACGGCATGATGACTTCGTCGCCCGGTTTCAGCTCAAGCAGCAGGGCGGACATTTCAAGGGCGTCGGTGCAGGACGTGGTGAGGAAAACCGCGGGGACGCCGAGTTGCTCCTCGAGCAGTTTCTGGCACCGCTTCGTGAAGTCGCCGTCGCCGGACACGTGTCCGCCCAGAACGGCCCGCATCATGTTTTCAATCTCGCGTCCCATCAGTGCGGGCTTGTTGAAGGGAATCGGATTCACGTGGAACTCCTTTGGGATGAATGGGAAGATCTTCCTTTTATGAAACGGTGAATCAGGAAGTGAACAACTCCGAGGACGATGATGTTGAGGCCCAGCAACCGAAGGACCAGCGCTCCGGCCTGACTGATTGCCGTCCGGTGACCGAGTTGCTGAAGGATGAAGGAGATGCTCGTCTCCTGCACGCCGACCGCTCCCGGCACGAAGCTGAGAACGTTGATGACGGAAACCGTGACCATCATTCCGAGTGTTTCCCAGAGGGTCGTCTGGATTCCGATGCTTTTCAGGCTGGCCTGCCAGGCGCCGGCACAGAATCCCCATGAAAGGAACGACAGGACAGTGGCAAAAAACAGCGTCGAGGGCCGACAGCTTCCGATTCCGCTCTGGGCGATGAGGGTCTTCCACCTCCCCTGCCCGAACCGTCGAAGGAAAAGCGTCAGACCCAGAAGACCGGCGATCATCAGTACCCCGGTGACTCGAACAATGTTGGAATCGAAGCTGAGCATACCAGCGATTTTGGGGAGACGCCACGCGAGGATCAGGCTCGCCAACAGTAGGGCCGTGGCGAGATCGATGCACTTCTCAACGATCAGGAGCCCATAGAGCGGAGCCCGGTCGAAAGCAATGCCGGGTTGCTTCATGGCTTCGATCTTGAGCAATTCTCCGACCTGGTAGGGCGTGACTGCCCCCAGGGCCAACGCCGCCGCGTTCACGAGATATATTTCCAGTAATGAGGCCCGGAACCCGACGTCCCTCGTCAGTTGACGCCAGCGCAGCGCCCGCATGGACCAGTGCCCCATGTTGCACGCTCCAGCCACAACCAGGAACCACCACGGGTCCAGTCGTCCGATGATGCCGATGACATCATTCCATTGAAAGGACGCGGCGAAATTGATCACGAAAAAACCGCCGACCACACTGACCAGAATGTTCCGGAGTGAAATCGCGCGTTTGTTTACTGGGGGAGTCCCGGTCGTTTCCGTTCCCGGCGAAGTCGGGAGGACCGCCGGGGCGGATTTTGGGGGCAAAGATGACATCCGATCTCCGCGGGGGCCGGTTACTCGACCAGTTTCAGTGCAATACGCCGGTTCGAGGGTTGAACCGAGCCGAGATTTTCGAAACGTCGCCGGTAGGCGCTGCTGTAGTCGGAAAATGCCCTGAAATCGTGGCTGGCGGTGGCGAAATCGTCGAAAAGGATGATCGATCCCGGAACGAGTATTTGGTCGAGCATGGTCAGGACGTACAGTTCGGATGTGTACAGGTCGGCATCGCAGTGAACGACAATTCGATTGCGGGGCTGAAAGTCGCGGACAAACCCCGGCAGGGTTTCCTGGAACAACCCTTTCAGAAACACCACCCGGGAATCCTGGATGTCCGGAAGTGCGCCTCCCGCGTCAAAGGTCCCGGCTTCCATGGTCGTCGTGAACAATGACCATTTTTCGGGGAGCCCGGTAAACGTGTCGAATCCAAAGAAGCGCGAATCCGGGTGTTGGTTCGCCCGAATCCAGTGCTTCATTGAATAGCCCTGAAACACGCCGAACTCAAGGTAGTCGACTGGCGCGCCGCCTCCCAGGGAATTGACGAAGTCATAGAGGTCTTCCTTGCGGGAAAACACCTGCCCCGGGGGATTTCGCCGCAACCACTGCCCGAGTTCCAGCAGCCAGTGAAGCAGGTGGACCCGGTGCGAGGGAGGAAAACGACTGTTGAGAATTATTTTTTCGATGCGCTCTCGAATCATTGTGATACCCGCAGAAATGGAAAGTTGGAAAACCGGACCCGAGGCCGTCCAGGCGGCTGGATGAGACCGTGCTCATTGCCAGGTGAGCAGCGTCGCCCCCCAGGAATACCCGACGCCGAAACCGACGAGCATGACGCGCATTCCGGGACGAAGCTGACCGTCGTCCACTGCATGTTTCAGCGCGATGGGAATCGTCGCCGAGACCGTGTTCCCGCAGTGCTCCATGAAAACGACGAATTTTTCCTCGGGAATGCCGATCTTTTTCCGAAGATGTTCCAGCATATGCCGGTTTGCCTGGTGGAAGACGAACAAATCAATGGCGGCCAGGTCAGCACCTTCCCGGTCAAGCAGGGCCGCGACCGCCTTCGGAATGTTTTTGGACGTGAAGGAGAAGATCTCCGGACCGTTCATAAAAAGCCGGTCCGGGCCGAAGGACGCGCTGGAAAGACCGGTGGTCGGAATGGTCCCGATCGGATTCCGCAGACCGCCCTGGGGAACGATCAGGTTGTCCGCGCCCGCTCCGTCCGTTCCGTACACAAAGGGGCCGATGCACGGACGGCTTGCGTCCGGGACCTCCCGCACCAGCGTGGCCGCCGCCGCGTCGCCGAAAATCGTTCGGACGCGCTTGTCTTCGGGATGAATGAACTTGCTGTAG
>JAAFHI010000196.1 GCA_013298335.1 Actinomycetota bacterium | reverse complement strand
CGAGCAGGTCACTTCGCAATCCACGATGGGGGTACCGTGGTCGTCCAGCCGGATGAGTTTCCCGTCGCTGTCGGGCAGAAACTCGAATCCATGAATTTCGACCGGGACGGCGGCGCGGACCACCACTTTCCCGAGCCGGGCCAGGTGGTGCAGCGCCACGCCGTCGATTTTCTTGGCCGAAAACATCGGCGGCGTCTGCATCTGCTTGCCGAGGAACGTTCCGGCCACCTCCCGGAGCTTGGCTTCGGTGACGCCAGTCGTCGGTTTCGGCTCGGAAAGCGGCGCGCCGGTGTGATCCTGCGTGTCGGTGGCGAAGCCGAACCGCATCGTCGCGCGGTAGGTCTTTGACTTGTCGGTCAGGAACCGCGACAGCCGCGTGCAGTTGCCGACGCAGACCACCATCAGGCCGGTGGCAAACGGGTCGAGCGTGCCGGTGTGGCCCACACGTTTCGTACCAAGGAAACGCCGGGTCAGCGCCACGACGTCATGCGACGTCATGCCGGCCGGTTTGTCCACGAGCAGGCCACCGTTCGGAAAATTCGTCATATTCCGTAAGTCAGAAGCTGGGTTGGAGCGCGAGTGAATGGGATTTCTTCGTGCGCCTCAAGCCTAGCGGAATGTGAAAACATCATCCAACCCTTTTTTTGCCGGGGACGGACATTCCTTCATTTCCCGCCGGGCCGAACGGGAAACTTCAATCGCGGAGACGCCGAAAGGCCGCTCCGGGACTGAATTTGTCCGCCGAACAGGTTTTTCCCGTCCGGAAGGGGGTGTTTTCCGCCGTTCGCGCGTCGGCTGTGGCATACTGCCGCCATTCACGCCAAACGGGGAATCGCTGCTGTGTCGCTGATCGGAACCGTGCTGCACGGAAAGTACCGCATTGTCGCCGAGCTCGGTTTCGGCGGTCAGGGGCAGGTTTTTCGCGCCTACGCCGAGCATCTCGCCATTGATGTCGCCATCAAGAAACTCGAAGTCGGCGGATTCGGTGACCCGGATCAGGAATTTCTGAGGGCGTTTCAGCGCGAAGCGAAGATTCTCACCCGCCTGCGCCATCCGGCCCTGCCCGTCGTCCGCGATTTTTTCGAGGACCCGGCCCCGTTCATCGTGATGGACTACATTCAGGGCGACAATCTCGAAAAAATCATCAAGGCGCGCGGCGCGGGCTTCCCGCCCGACCTCGTCGAACGCTGGGCGCGGCGACTGCTCGACGTGGTCGAATACCTGCATGCCAACGGCGTCGTCCACCGCGACATCCGCCCGGCAAATCTCGTACTCCATCAGGGAACCGACCTGATGCTGATCGATTTCGGGTTGTCCAAGGCGTTCAACTCGGAACTCGCCCTCCGGACGACCTCGCGGAGCGTCTTCGGCTACACGAAGGGCTACGCGCCGTTCGAGCAGATGGACGAACACAGCGAGGGCACCGACGAACGCTGCGACATCTACGCCCTGGGGGCCACGCTGTACCACCTGCTGACCGGCAGCCGCCCGGTGGACGCCGTCACCCGCGGCGTCCTGATGGCGAAGCCCAGCGGCGGCGATCCGCTCCGGTCGCTCTCCGAGGTGCATCCCGAAGTCCCGGAACGGTTTGCGGCGGCCATCTCGATTGCGATGGCGTTCGACCGGGAGGAACGGTTCAGCAAGGTGGTCGCCCTCCGGCGGGCCATGTTCGGCGACGGTCCCGCGATGGTGATTCCGCTGACGCCGCCGCCGACCGTTGTGCCGCCCGAATCTTCCGTTGAACCACCCGCGCCGCTCGTGGTCACGCCGATTGCTCCGCCGTCACCGCCGGTCAATCCGAACCGCATCGTGATCGCGCTTCCTTCGGCGGAAACGCCGTCCTTTGCGCCCGATCAGGAGACGTCGGTCCGCCCGGCGACGACGTCGGGCGCGCGGCACCGCATCACGATTCCACTCGGGCCGGACATTCCCCCCGCGAATATTCCGCCGCCCGTCGTTTCGAACGCGCCGCGCAGCGCCCGCGATGTCTTTCCGGCCACGCCGGGGTTGACGCTCGATCTCGGCGGCGGCGTGTCGATGTTCCTCGTGGAAATTCCCGCCGGACGTTTTCGAATGGGCACCGACCACATTGCCGACGAATCGCCCGTCCGGACCGTGACATTTGCCAAACCGTTCTATCTGAGCGCCTTTCCGGTGACGCAGCTTCAGTGGAAGGCGGTCATGGGGTCGAATCCGTCCTTTTTCAAGGGCGACGATCTGCCGGTCGAGCAGGTCAGTTGGGAGAATTGCCGGGCCTTTACCGAGCGGGTCAATTACATGAGGAAATCCGTCCGTTTGCGGCTGCCGAGCGAGGCCGAGTGGGAATACGCCTGCCGTGCCGGGACGACGACCGTGTTTTCCTTCGGCGACGAACCGAATACCGCGCTCGCAAACTTCGGCAATGCCTTCGGACGCACCACGCCGCCCGGCAATTTCCCGCCGAACGCCTTCGGGCTCTATGACATGCACGGCAACGTCTGCGAGTGGTGCGCCGACTGGCATCACGTCACCTACGTCACCGCGCCGAACGACGGGAGCGCGCTGACCAGTCCGCTCGGCAGCCAGCGGATTGTCCGCGGCGGTTCGTGGGGGCACGACGCTGACGCCGCGCGGGCCGCCCACCGCGGACGCCTCGCCCCGGTCATGATCAGCCGGCTGGTCGGTTTTCGCGTTGCCGCCGATTCGGGGCATGGGGGATAGGGGATGGGGAATGGAGCGCGATTGGAGCGCGATTGGAGCGCGGACATCCTGTCCGCATGCCTTTTTTAATGGGGCATGGGGGATAGGGGATGGGGAATGGAGCGCGACTGGAGCGCGGACATCCTGTCCGCATGCCTTTTTTAATGGGGCATGGGGGATGGATTGCGGATATTCTGTCCGCTACCTTTCTCTCTCATTTATTTTCACTCCCCAGGGCCTCGCTGCGCCGCGGCGATGGGCCATCATCTTTGCGGTATTTTCCTGGCAGACCGAATTCCTGTCGCTGGGGTTTTCATTTGCCGCCGCCGTTCCAATTTCCTATCGTTCCTCCATCCATCCCCCATTCCCTATTCCCCATCCCCCTTCATGAACTACATCGGCTCGAAACACTCGCTGCTGCCTTTTCTTGAGCGGGTGTACCGAAAAATTTCCGACGGGAGCGAGACGACCTTTTGCGATCTCTTCGCGGGGACGGGCGCGGTCGGACGCCATTTCAAGAAGCTCGGGATGCGGGTCATCGCCAACGACGCGCAGTACTACGCCTACGTTTTGAACCGTGGGTCGCTCGAACTCAATCATCCGCCGCGCTTTACGAAGCTTCGGAAGGCGCTGGAACTCCCCGCGCCGGTTGACCTTGGCGATACGCCGCGCCCGACGGCGGCGGTCTTCGGCTTTCTGGAGAAACTGCCGCGCCGGAACGGTTTTCTGGCGCAAACCTATGCCCCGCGCGGCGGACGCCTCTACTTCACGCAGGAAAACGCCTCGAAGGCCGATGCCATCCGCGCGCGGCTGGAACGCTGGCAAAAAGACGGCCTGCTGACGAAAAACGAGTATTTCTATCTGTTGGCGGCGCTCATCGAGGGGCTGGATGACGTGGCGAATACCGCCTGCATTTACGAGGCGTATCTGAAGCGGGTCAAGGCGCGCGCCGCGCGTCCGCTGCGGATGTCGCTGCCCGCCATCAGCAACGGCGTGACCGGGTGCCGCGTGTTCAACCGTGACGCCAACGACCTGATCCGCGAGATCGAATGCGACGTGCTGTATCTCGATCCGCCGTACAACGGTCGGCAATACGCCTCGAACTACCACGTCCTCGAAACGCTCGCCCGCAACGACAAACCGATGGTCAAAGGGAAGACCGGCATGCGCGACGGACTCGTCCGCAGCGCCTACAGCCGGAAACGCGAGGTCACCGACGCTTTCGAAGACCTCGTCCGCAACGCCAATGCGAAACACATCCTTTTGAGCTACAACGACGAGGGATTGATGCCGCTCGCCGACATCCGCCGCATCCTCGCCCTGCGCGGACGCCCCAAAACCTTCAAAACCACCTATTCCCGCTTCAAGGCCGACAATGGCCGCGAGTACAAACGCGCCGCCACCGTCGAGTTCGTGCATTACGTCCGTGTGACGAAGGGATAGAGGTAATTTTTGGAAATTTGTTCAGGTCTGAACTTCGCGCGACGGTTCAAACATCTCGCGAGCCTGTTCAAATCACTCGCGCAACCGTTCGGGAAGCTCGCGCGGTCGTTCAAACGCTTCGCGCAGTCGTAAAACTGCCCGCGCAACGGTTCAAGCGCCTCGCGAACCCGTTCAAATCGCTCGCGCAACCGTTCGGGAAGCTCGCGCAGTCGTAAAACACGCCGCGCAACGGTTCAAACTCCTCGCACAGTGATTCAAATCGCTCGCGCAACCGTTCGGGAAGCTCGCGCGGTCGTTCAAACGCCTCGCGCGGTCGAAAAACAGACCGCGCAACGGTTCAAACGTCTCGCGAACCCGTTCAAATCGTTCACGCAACTGTTCGGGAGGCTCGCGCATTTGTTTTGACGTCTCGCGCAGCCGTCAAACACGCCGCGCAATGGTTCAAGCACTTTGCGCGGTGGTTCAAACGTTCCGCGCGGGCGATTTCCCATGAAAAAAGGCGCGCCGGAACGACGCGCCTTCGAGGGTGTGTGACGCCGGACGAGTTTTTTGCCCGTCCGGCAGATTGTGTTTTATCGACGCTGATGGTGTTCCGCCTGAAGCGTCCGGTTGACGCCGATCCAGAAACTGTCCCCGAGGTTGAGGAAGGTTTCGAGGTCGGTCTGGACCGGCACGGCGGCGATGGACTTTCCGTCCGTCGCGGGCACGAACAGGAACGACATCCCGGTCGCCGTGTCGTTGGTTGCGGGCGTCACGAACGTCGCCTTCGCGAAGGTGTGAGACGCCGGGCGTCCGTTCAGGCTGGCGACCGGCGCGACCGTGCCGCCGAAGGCGCTCACGATGAACCGGAAGCGCCGGATGCTCGGCAGGGCGATGACGAAGCGGATCGTCACCGACTGTCCCGGCGCGAGCGTCGGGAGCGTGGCCGGGGTCGGCGTCGCCCCGTCGGTGGTTTGCAGCGAACCCGGCAGACCGCCCGAGGTGCAGGTCGCGCCGTCCGCCGTGATGAGGCGGAACGGAACGGCCGGCGGCGGGGTGCCGGCTGCTTCCTGAAGTTCGAGCAGTCGGAAGTACGGGTTGTAGACGGTCTGGCTGCCCACGTTCGTCAACGTCGCGACGATCAGGTAATCGTTCGCGTAGTTGGGCGAGCAGGAGGCGGTCGTCACCGTCGAGGTGGTGATTGCGAGGTTGAGCGAGCTGTTGACCGCGACGGACGGGTCCTGATTGACCGTGTAGCTCTGGCCGCCGATGGTCAGCGTCGCCGAACGGGTGGTTTCCGAGTAGTTCGGAGTCACCGAGTAGGTGATGACCGTCGTGCCCGTGCCGCTCGTCGGGGTCAGGTTGGTAATCCACGCCGGAACGCCCGAGACGCTCCACGCGCAGCCCGTCGTGGTGTTGATGGTCACGCTGCCGTTGCCGCCCGAGGCCGGGAAGCTGGCCGAGGAGTTCGACAGCCCGTAGGAGCAGGCGGTGGTCGAGAAGTTCTGTTCCAGACCCTGGACCGTTCCGAAGGTGTTCGTGCCCTCGGCGATGAAGTAGAAGGTCAAGCCCGGCGTCAGCCCCGTGAGGACGGCGCTGATCGGCGTGGCCGACGTGCCGGTCACCGGACTCGGCGTCGCGGCAATCGAGTTCGGGTACGGGCCGCCCGGCGTGTTGCCGTAGCGGAAGAGGACCGTCGTGCTGTTGCCGTTGGCGTTGACCGAGCCGTTGAGCGTCGCGCCGCTGGTCGACACGAGCGTGGCGGGGTTGGTCGTGACCGTCGGCTGGCAGCCGGTGATCGTGACGTTGAGGTTCCCGTTGGCCGGGCATCCGCTGGCCGTCACCGTCACCGAGAGGCCGACGACGCCGGAAGCGCCCGCCGTGTAGGTGATGGTCCGGACATTGGTGGCCGAGGTGATCGTGCCGTTGGTGATGCCCCAGCTATAGGTCGCGCCGACACCCGCGTCGGGAACGGAAGCCTGATTCCCGGTCGAACTGGCGCAGACCGGATTCGGGACCGCCGTGATGGTCGCCGAGGGAGACGGGTTGACCGTCACGACCGCGTTGCCGGTCATGTTCGCGGTACAACCGCCGGTCGTCGCCGTCGCGACCACCGTGTACGTACCCGCCGTGGTCTGATTTCCGAACGAAATCGCCGCGCCGGTTCCGGCCACCGGGCTGCCCACCGGCGAAGCGCCGTTGAACAACTGGTAGTTGACACCGGTCTGCGAGCCGGAGAGTCCGACCGCCACTCCCGAGCCGCCGGAGCAGAACGAACCGCCGCCGGTCACGTTGAACACCGTCGGCGTCGGATTGACCGTCACGACCGCGTTGCCGGTCATGTTCGCGGTACAACCGCCGGTTGTCGCCGTCGCGACCACCGTGTACGTGCCCGCCGTGGTCTGGTTGCCGAAGTTGAGCGCGGCACCCGTACCGGCCACCGGGCTGCCCACCGGCGAAGCGCCGTTGAACAACTGGTAGTTGACACCGGTCTGCGAACCCGAAAGTCCGACCGCCACGCCCG
>JAAFHI010000324.1 GCA_013298335.1 Actinomycetota bacterium | reverse complement strand
GGCGCGAGGCCCTGATTGCCGAAGCCGAGCGGTTTCCGGCGATTCACATCAATGCCCGCGCGGCGGCTGATCTCGAACTCATTGCAACCGGCGGGTATTCGCCGATTGAAGGCTTTTTCAATCAGGCCGATTACGTGGCTGTCCGCGATACGATGCGGTTGGCGAACGGCGCGGCCTGGTCGCTGCCGATTACGCTGGCCGTCACTGAGGCCGAAGCCGAAAGCCTGAAGCCGGGCGATTCGATCTCGCTGGTTCATGACGGGCTGCTGCTCGCGGTGCTGACGCTTGAGGAAAAATACCGCTACGACAAGGAAGCCGAGGCACGGGCGGTCTATCGCACGACCGACGCGGCCCATCCCGGCGTGCAGGCGCTCTATGAACAGGGCGACTGGTTGCTCGGCGGTCCGATTACGGTCGTGAACCGCGTGCCGGGGCTGCCCTTCGCGGCGCATCGGCGCGATCCGCGCGAGACGCGGGCCGAGTTCGCGGCGCGTGGATGGAAGCGGGTGGTGGCGTTTCAGACGCGCAATCCGATTCATCGGGCGCATGAATACATCCAGAAAAGCGCGCTCGAAATTGTGGACGGTCTGATGGTGCATCCGCTCGTCGGCGAGACCAAGTCGGACGACGTGCCGGCGGCGGTGCGGATGGATTCCTATGAGGTAATTCTCGACAAGTATTACCCGGCGTCGCGAACGCTCCTCTCGGTTTTCCCGGCGGCGATGCGCTACGCCGGGCCGCGTGAGGCGATCTTTCACGCGCTGGTGCGGAAAAACTACGGCTGCTCGCACTTCATTGTCGGACGCGACCACGCGGGCGTGGGGAATTACTACGGGACCTACGACGCGCACTCCATTTTCGATGAATTCGAGCCGGGCGAACTCGGCATCACGCCGCTGTTCTTCGACCACACGTTTTTCTGCAAAACCTGCGGCGGAATGGCGTCATCGAAGACCTGCCCGCACGATTCGGCGCACCACGTCTTTCTTTCCGGTACGAAAGTCCGCGAGCTTTTGAAGGCGGGCGAACGTCCGCCGGTCGAGTTCACGCGGCCCGAAGTGGCGGATGTACTGATCGCGGCGTTGCAGACGGCCTGAAGTGCGGGTGTTGGGTTTTGGGTGATGGGTGTTGGTTTTTTCTTGATTTGGAAAACAAACGAGAATTTTCGAATACGCATTTGGAAGTTTCCGAGTCACCCCTACCCCCTAAAACCCAACCCCCAAAACCTAAAACCCAAAGGAAAAAAAGATGTCGAACGGTTACGAAAAGGGATTCACGTTGTGGTTCACCGGGCTGTCCGGTGCGGGGAAGACGACGTTGACGGCGGCCATTGCGCCGGAACTGAAGGCGCGCGGCGTCAAGGTCGAGATTCTTGACGGCGACGAGGTGCGGACCAATCTTTCGAAGGGGCTCGGTTTTTCGAAGGAAGACCGCGATATTAACATCCGCCGCATCGGGTACGTCGCGCGACTGCTCGCGCGCAACGGCGTCGGGGTGATTTCGGCGGCGATTTCGCCCTATCGGGAAATCCGCGACGAAGTCCGCACCGCGATTGAGCATGACGGCGCGGAGTTCGTCGAGGTGTTTGTTCATTGCCCGATTGACGTCTTGGCCGAGCGTGATGTGAAGGGGTTGTACAAAAAGGCGCTGGCGGGCGAACTCCAGGGTTTTACCGGTGTTTCCGATCCCTATGAGCCGCCCGTCAACCCGGCGGTCACGGTCGAGACTGACCGTGAGCCGGTGGCGGAAAGCGCGGCGAAGATCCTGCGCGAACTGGAGCGTCGCGGATTGATCCCCGCCGCCGGGGCGCGCGGATCGGGCGCGTAATGGCCTGACCGCCGGAATTTTCGATGAGCCGCCGTTCCTTGATTCCACTGGAACGGCGGCTTTTTGATTGCGTCTTTCGGTCCGGAGGCGGAATTTCAATGAATTCAACTAAAATTTTCTCACATCCAACGGGCACTTGACCGAAACGACGGTTGGTAGGCATGCTTGTTTCACCGTTGGATGACTGACGCAGCCCTCTACCCCGATCTGAATCTTTCCTTCCGAGAGGCAGAACCGGAGGGTTGGGGCTCGTGTCGGTCGGCGGATCGCCATTTCTCAAGGCTAATAGTATGTCAACAAAACACACGGTCCTGATCGTTGACGACGAATCCTACATCCGTGATTTGCTGGTATCGGTGCTCGGCATCGAATACCGGGTTCTGGTCGCCGAAGATGGTCTGGAGGCGCTGGAAACGTACCAGAAGAACGCCGATGAAGTTGAAGGCGTCGTGACCGACCTCTTCATGCCCCGCATGGACGGGGAGGAGTTCATTGATCGTCTGCACGGCATTCAACCTGAAATGCCGGTCATCCTCATCACGGCGTTGCAGGACGGTGACCGCATGGAGCGACTCAAGCAGAAAACCAACGTCACCGTCATGCCCAAGCCCTTCAATCTTGGGCAGTTACGAAATACCCTGCGCCGGTGCTTCGTCGAACAATCGTAGCAATTTCAAGTGGGGGACCGTATGAGCCGATTGGACCTTCCCGCCGAACGGCTGCCCGCCTGTTGCCGTCTGGCCGACGATGAGTCCCTGCGCGGGCAGATTGAAGCGACGGGACACTGGAAAGTGCAGGGCAGTCTCATCAAGTCGCGCCTGCTCTACCTTCAGATGAAACACGGAATTCCGGCGCTCAAGCGGATTCTGGCGAGCCTGCCCGAGGAAGACCGGGCGGTGCTGACCAAAACGGTTTTCGTCGGTGAATGGTATGGTCTGCCGCTGCTCACCCGGCTCGACGCGGCCATCTTCGCCGAACTGGGCGACGTCAATCAGCGGCTGGCCGAGGAACTGGGTGCGTTTTCGGCGGAAGTGAATCTCGGCGGCATGTCCGAATCGCTGCTTCAGCGCGACGTCGAGAGCTTTCTCGAACGGGCCGCGGTCTTTTCGCCGACCTTCCAGTCGTTCGGATCAGCCCATTACGAAGCCGGCCCGAGTCAGGGCGATCACCGCGAGGCCATGATCAGCCTGCGCTACGACTCGGCCCCGCCGACCCGGTATTGCCAGAGCGGCGTCGGGTATTTCAGACGGGCGGTCGAGTTGTGCGGGGGCCGCAACGTGTCCGTCGCCATCATGGCCTGCCGTCGCGAGGGTGCATCCGAGTGCCGCTTCCGAATCCGGTGGCAACCCGGCGGGGTCGTCGGCTCGGCGCTTTAATAATTGAGAATTGAGAGTTCAGAATTGAGAATTTTCTTTTATGGGCTTCGACCTCGACCCGAATACCACGTGGGTTCCCCAACTGCACGCCTCCTCCACTCTCAATTCTCAATTCTGAACTCTCAATTGATTTGAGGTTATGCGTCATCGACTGTGCGAACTGAAGAAATCGGCGATTCACGGCAGCGGCGTGTTTGCGCGCAAACCCCTTTCGGAGGCCGAGCGAGTCATCGAATACAAGGGCGAGCGCGTCTCGCGCGACGTTGCCGACCGACGGTATGAGCGCAAGCTCCGCCACAGCACCCATACGTTCCTCTTCACAGTTGACGAGGACACGGTGATCGACGGCGGGAAATTCGGAAACATTGCCCGCTACATCAACCACTCCTGCGAGGCGAACTGCGAGAGCGTGATTGATGAGGACGGGCGGGTGTTTATCGAAGCGCTCCGCGACATCGCGCCGGGAGAGGAACTGACCATGGATTATCGCCTTCAGGTCGATTCGGACGACCCGGCGGCGTGGCGCGAGTTGTACGGCTGCCGGTGCGGGGCCGCGAAATGCCGTCAGACGATGGTGTGGTTCGAGCCGGTCGAATGACCCCGAACGGCGTGGGGCGTCCCTTCGAAAATTCCCCCGCAAATCGGAACCGGCTGCTACAATGCGGGCCAATACCGGAAAAAAACCAGGTCATTCCCCAATGCTTCGGCTTGAGAAGGATACCGCTCAATGGAGAACCTCGTCGTCGAATCAACCAAGGTCACGCCGGGCGTCAGGTTTGACGCCGAAACGGGCGTGCTCGAAATCGCGGGTGATTCGTATCCGGAACATTCGTTGCAGTTTTATCAACCGGTGTTCAAGTGGCTGGACGAATTCCTGTCGGGTACGAAGAAATCAATCGTTTTTCATTTCAAGTTGTCATATTTCAATACCAGTTCATCGAAGTGTGTGCTGAATATCCTCGAAAAGCTGGAGGAGGCGCATCGGACGGGACGTTCGGTGCAGCTCAACTGGCACTACCGCGAGGATGACGAGGACATCAAGGAAAGCGGCGAGGAATTCGCCGACGACCTGAGTCTGCCGTTTCATTTCGTGAAGTACTGAACCGCCGGAGTCCGATGACCATCGATGAGGCCGCGAAAACGAATGCCGAGGAAGTCTTCGCCGATGACGCCGCGATCGCTGATGCCGCGGAGCGGATCGCCGACGACGAGAGTGTCAGTCATGAGGAACTGGTCATTCACTACCGGTTTCTGACCCAGAAGTACCGTTCGATCGTGCGGCAACTGGTCAAGATCACGCGGGTCGGCGACGTGCTCCAGAAAAAACTGATGCGGACGCAGCAGGAACTGGACCGGCGCAACGAGGAACTCGAACAGACGAACACGGAACTGAACCGGCGCAACGAGGAGATGGAGCAGGCGCGGGCGCAGCTCGAACAGGCGAACCATTCGCTGCACATCCTGTCGTATCTCGACGGTCTGACCGGCGTCGCGAACCGGCGGCACTTCGACGAATATCTCGAACAGGAATGGCGGCGGGCCATCCGCAAGGGATCGTCGATTGCCCTGATTCTGCTCGACATCGACCATTTCAAGCGGCTCAACGACTCGGCGGGGCATCAGTTCGGCGACGAATGTCTGCGGCGGGTGGCCGAGACGCTGATCGCGGGAGTCCGGCGGGCGGGCGATCTGGCGGCACGGTACGGCGGCGAGGAATTCGCGGTCATCCTGCCCGACGCCCAGACGGAATGGGTTCTGGGTTTTGCCGAGGACATCCGGCAGCGGGTCGAGCAACTGGGGATTCCCCATCCGGAATCGCCCGAGGGATGTCTGACGGTCAGTCTGGGCGTGGCGGTAGCCTATCCGGGCGGCCCGGACGAGGCGACGAAGATGGTTGCGATGGCGGACCGGGCGCTCTACCGGGCGAAGGAAGAAGGGCGAAATCGGGTTTTGCACATGCTGGAAATCGCGTAGCCGCACTCCGGCGCGCGAAGTCTGTTCCCGTTCTCAC
>JAAFHI010000189.1 GCA_013298335.1 Actinomycetota bacterium | reverse complement strand
CCTCGACCGGTTCGGCGCGGGCGTGTTCCGTCCGAGCCCGCGTCAGGCCGACCTCATCATCGTGGCCGGAACGGTCACGCTCAAGATGGCCCCGGTCGTCCGCCGGGTCTACGAACAGATGCCCGATCCGAAATGGGTCATCTCGATGGGTTCCTGCTCCAACGTGGGCGGCCCGTTCAACACCTACTCGACGCTTCAGGGCGTGGACCGCGTGATCCCGGTGGACGTCTACATTCCCGGCTGCCCGCCGCGCCCCGAGGCCCTCATCTACGGTCTGATGCGGCTTCAGGACAAGATCATGCGTGATCATCCGACGCGCTTCCTCTTCGGCAAGGGCGACGAAATCATCGTCAACCCGTCGGACGAGGTGGAAGCCGCCTGAAAAGACGGCACTGGTAAAAAGGCAAAGGGGAGAGAGGCGCAACCGCTTCTCTCCCCTTTTTCATTGTCTCTCGCGGTCGCCGTTCAGCGACATATATATTAAGGATCGCGCGCGCGTACGATGAATGATTCTTCAAAGTTCCGCGAATCGAACCGGCGCGGGGCTGGCTCAGATCTGGTGGCTTTCCGGCTGGAGAACCATCTCGTTGAGCACCCCGGTTCCGGTTTGCGACGCGGCGAAGAGGATGGCGCGGGCGGCATCGTCCACCGAGAGCATCTTGTCGCGCTGGACGCGCATGGCGATGTTGTCCCAGAAGGACGAATCCACGCCGCCGAAGTGGAGCAGGGTGAAGCGGATGCCGGCGCGCTTGAGGTCGAGCGCCATCGCGCGGGTCATTCCCGTCACGGCGAATTTCGAGGCGCAGTAACCCGCTGCGGTCGCCATCGCCGAGCGTCCGAGGATGCCGGGAATGTTGATGACCGTTCCGCCACCGGTTTTGGTCATTTCGGCGGCGGCGGCCTGCGTGACGAGAAAAACGCCCTTCACATTCAGGTCGAGCATCTGATCGAGGTCGTCCTCGGTCAGTTCCATCGCGGATTTGAGAATGCCGATGCCCGCCGCGTTGACGACCACGTCGATGCGGCCAAGTTCGGCGACGGCGCGTTCGACGAGGGTGAGCACCTGCGCGCGGACGGTGACGTCCGTCGGAACCGCGATTACGCGGCGTCCGAGCGCGCGGATGTCGGCGGCGACGGCTTCAAGTTCGGAAGCGGTTCGGGAAGCGAGCACGATGTCCGCCCCGTTCCGGGCGAGCAGTGTTGCCGCGGCGCGTCCGATGCCGCGACCGCCACCCGTGACGAGGGCGACTTTTCCAGTGAGTTCCATTGCGATCTCCAGTAGTAAAAAGACGAAGAAGACGCTTGGGTGAGGGTCGCAAGGCTACCTGTTCGCGCTGACCGGCGATGTACGCGAGGCGACGGACGGGAAGAATTGAACACAAAGGCACGAGGACACAGAGCCACAAAGTCTTTTTGATTTTCTTTGTGTCTTTGTGCCTTCGTGTCTTTGTGTTCAAAAAATCAGTCCGCCTGCCGGGTCAGCCGCTGGTGAATCACGACCATCGCAATGGCGGCTAAAATGTTGATTCCCATCAACATGACCGAGTATTTGTGGAGGTCGCCGAAGGCCACGCGGGTCGGGTCGGTGAGTGGAAGTTTGTCGATGTCCGCGCCCATTGACGCCCGCATCGCGGCGAGTTTCGCGGAAACGAGAAACTTCGACACGGCGACGTCCACCGTCATGACGACCGGCAGCATCAGCGCCACCTTGCCGAGCCACGAATTGAGCCGGCTCGACAGAAAAACCGTCGCGACCATGAGGGTGATGGTCAGCACGCCGCAGACGATTCCCATCCA
This sequence comes from Actinomycetota bacterium, assembly GCA_013298335.1. Classification (GTDB taxonomy): domain Bacteria; phylum Acidobacteriota; class Blastocatellia; order Chloracidobacteriales; family Chloracidobacteriaceae; genus JAAFHI01. Next base: position 4,903 of record JAAFHI010000189.1, on the reverse strand, counting down.
TTCGAGTTTGCCGAGAACGGAATTGACGATCGTGCCCGCGAGCTGGCGCGTGGGGAGGACGGCGAAGGCACTCTGCGCGACGACCGCGCTGAAGAAGATCATCCCGCCGAGCCAGAGCGAAAGCGTCAGCCGGGCGAGCACGTCGATGGTTGAAGACAGAAAACCGGAGCGGGGAGAAGCCATGGGATTTGTGATTGAAGATTTGGAGATTGAAGATTTCAGGTGATTTCCGCCGGGGCGGGAGCGACCTCGGGCGGCGGCGATGCGCCCGCTTCCGCCGGTTTTGGCGGCGCGAGATAGGTGTAGAACCCCGACTCGACGTAGGCCTCGGTAATGACTTCGAGCAGCACCTTGCTCGTCGCCAGCACGGGCACGGCGAGAATGATGCCGAGAATGCCGAACAGATGGTGTCCGACGAGCAGGCCGACGATGACCAGAAACGGATGCAGGTCGAGGCGTTCGCCGAGAATGAACGGCGTCAGCACGAAGCCCTCGGTCGTCTGGACGACGGGGTAAACGGCCAGCACCAGTACGAGGTGGAGGATCGACTGGTCGTCGGCGATGGTCAGCGCGCCGGTGAGCAGACCGGCGGCGGCGGTTCCGACGTAGGGCACGAGGTGGCCGAATCCCGACAGAAATCCGAGCGGCAGCGCCGACGGCACGCCGAGAATCCAGAAACAGATCGTGTAGAGAAACGCCATGCACAGGCAGACGAGCAGTTGTCCGCGGACGAAATTGCTCAGCGCCGAATCGATCATGTTCACGATCCGGTCGCTCGTCTTCTGGTAGCGCGGCGGCATCAGTTCGATCACCTTGCGGCGGAGCGCGCGCGCGTCCTTCAGGATGTAGTAGATGAAAAACGGGATGAGCAGCAGGTTGAGAAAGCTCGTCATCACGCCGATCAGGTTGGTAAAAGTCGCGCCAACACCCTTCATCAGCGGATCGGTGATGGACGACGTTTCCTGAAAATGTCCCTTGAGATTCGACGCAACCTGTTCATATTGCGCGGGATACTTCTCCTGAAGCTTGGCGAGCATCGGCTTCGTCATGTCCGATACCTTCTGATACGCCGCCGGAATTTTCTGTACCGCCTGAGTCAACTGGGTCACCAGACTCGGCACGAAGATGAACAGCACGAGCAGAAGAACGCCGATGGACGTCACCATCGCCACCAGCACCGATGTCTGCTGGCGGAGTTCGGGATTGCGAATCCACCCGAAGCCGCGTCTTTCGAACCAGTCCGCCAGGGGTTTGATGATGTAGGCCAGCGCCACGGAAATGAGCAGCGGGATGAAAATCGGCTGGAAGATCTTCGACAGCACCGAGACGAAGCCGGAAAACATCAGTCCGAAGACGAAAACCGCCAGCAGACCGACGATGGCCGGAACCCAGCGTCCCCAGCGGAGTTGCAGCCACGTCGCCGACGGCGGCTCGGGCGGGGCCGTGGGGGTATCGAAAATCTGCGGTTGATGATTCTCGCTCACGTACGGGATTCCTTTCGGGTATCGACGGAACGTCATTTGTTCCGACGAAATTCGCGGACTTCGGCGCTGACGAACCAAATGTAGTGCAAACCGGAAAACGCCGTCACCCCCAGAACGAGCCAGACCACGGCGGGCAGCGCGGGCCGGATGAAGACGACGACCTGCGCGAGCAGAAAAATGACGATGAGGACAATCTGGCAGACGGTGCTGACCTTCCCCGGCAGCGACGGCTTGAAGTCCTTGAAGCCGGTGAAATGGGCAATCAGCGCCGCCGCCGACACGATGACGACGTCGCGTCCGATGACGGCGACCGTCAGCCACCACGGAATGGGGATGTTGGCCTGCGACGGAATCGCCATCACGAGGTAGCCCGAGAGCATCATCAGTTTGTCGGCGATGGGATCGAGCGCCTGTCCGAGACGGGTCCGGCAGTCGAGGCGGCGCGCGAGGTAACCGTCGAGGCCGTCCGAAATGCCCGCCACGGCAAACGCGACCATCGCCCAGACGAACTGATCCTTGATGAAGAGGACGATGAACACCGGCACGAGCAGGATGCGGAGCATCGTGATGACGTTCGGCACCGTGAGAATGTCGCTGTAGTGATCGGTCGGACGGGAAGACATGCGTAATTGAGAATTGAGAGTTGAGAATTGAGAATTTCAGGCATCCGGTCTCGGAATTCTCAATTCTCAATTCTCAATTCTGAATTATTCCTCTGCTTCGACCGCGGCGGTGAGCGTGAGGAGCGAGATTTCCGGCGGGCACTGGTAGCGGATCGGGAGGAAGATCGTGCCGAGGCCGCGGTTGACGTAAATCTGCGTCTGTTTCATCTGGGCGAGGCCCTGGGTGTACTTTTTGCCGTGCCGGTTGAAGGCAATCGGCGCACCGACGACCGGCAGGCGGAACTGTCCGCCGTGGGTGTGGCCGGAAAGCACGAGGTCGATTTCCGCGAGCGACGCTTCCTTGATGATGTTCGGATTGTGCGAAAGCAGGATGCGGGCGTCGCGCTGGCGCGTGCCCTTGAGCGAGGCGACGAGATCGTGGTGGTGCGTGGTCGTGTCGCCGAGACCGCAGATGTAGATGAACCGGCCCCCGATGTAGATCGCCGTGTTGATGTTGGTCAGCACCTCGATGCCGCTGCGCCTGAAAGCGTCCAGCACGGCCTGCTCGCCGACCCAGATGTCGTGGTTGCCGAGCACCGCGTAGATGCCGTGCTTCGATTTGAGCTTTCCGAGACATTCGATGCACGGGTCGATGTATTTCGACGTGTGCGTGATGTAGTCGCCGGTCAGCACCACGATGTCGGCGTCGAGTTTGTTGGTTTCCTCGACGGCTTCTTCCAGATGTTCGAGCGAGAGATAGGGGCTGTGGTGGATGTCCGACAGTTGGACGATCTTGAATCCCTCGAATTCGTAGGGCAGATCAATGACGGGAATCGTCTTCCGGTCCACTTCGAAGCGGTAGGTCTCTTCCTGGCTGAGTTTTGAACGGTCGAACAGATCCGCGGTGAATTCGATGAGCGCGTCACGCTGTTTGAGACTGCGCGGTGAAGCAGGCTTCTTCTTTCCGCGGGGTTTCCACATTCGGGTCAGTTCCATCACCATGGTGTTCGTTCAATCCTGGAACGCGGCGCGCTCGATTTTCTTCCAGAACGACATAAATCGTTTCGGGACGCCATCATAGTGCGCGAGCTTCGGTTTAGCGAACGTTTCGATATGGAAACCGGCGCGTTTGAATTCGGCGAGAAAGGTTTGAAAACGTGGGGCGTAGGTTTCGGTCACGGCAATGCGCGTCAGACCGTGTTCGCGGCAGAATGCCATAACTTCTTCCGTCACGCGACCACGCCGCAATTCCTTTACCGGATTGCCGATCCGGTCGAAGAGGTCCACCACGCACTCGTGGATGAAAAAGAGCCGCTTGAACGACAGCCGGTACTCCCCGCCCAGCAATTCCTCGTCGAAAACGAAAATCGCCGGGGCATCCGGGTAGGTGCGCAGGGCGGCATCGTTCGGCGACAGGCCGTCGCCGTGCAGCCAGACGCAGACGCCGCTGGATTGAGTCGTCGGGTCATTCATCTTCGTCATTGTTCAGCCGCCGGTCGCCCTGCCCTCAAGGACAGGGCGGTTTTCAAAAAAGCCTCGCGAACGAGGCTCAACCCTTGTTTTTTCAATATCTTAGCCCCGTTCACGGGGCTTGCCATGAAACAGCCCTGTCCTTGAGGACAGGGCTCACTTTTCGCTGACCACAAACGTCGGGATGCTGCCGCCGCCCGCGCTGACGTTGATGACGGCGTCGTTCGAGGTGCGGACGACCGCCCCGCACATGACGCCGCCGAGGTGGAACGGGTTGATGTTGTACTTCATCGGGCGGAATTCGAATCCGTCGCCCGTCCGGACCGGAAACGGCTCGACCGGCGTTGCCACCCGCCGCTGCGCGACCCAGACATGCTCCGACGAAGCCGCCCGCGCAACCGCCGCCGCCCACGTCGCGTCATCGGTTTCGCTTCCGACGAAGACGTCGCTCCCGCCGTAGGCATCCGCCGGCTTGACGACGAACGCCGCCCGGTTGGCGACGAGATGGGCGCAGAGGTCGACGTCGGTGCCGTCGAGGTCGGTCTTTCCCTCCCGGACGCGCCGCGTCCAGGGGATGTGCCGGGCGAGCGCCGCGCGTTCGTCTGCGGTCAGGTGGCCGAGGTGCGCCGGGTCGGTCAGAAACGCCAGAAACCCTTTGTTTTCACTGATTCGGCAGCGAAACGGATTCACGAAGCAGGCCGCGTGCGTCCGGTACGCCTCGATGAACGGCTTCGTTTCATCGAGCTTCGCCAGCAGTTCGCTCGTCACCACCCGCCGGTAGACGAGGTCGATCCGGAAGTCACCCGCGTGGAGCTTCCCGTCGCGCAGTTCGAGCGCGCGCGGGTCGGCGATGACCGCCGGGTAGCCCTCCGATTCGAAGAAATCGCGCAGAATTTCAAAATCCGACGAGGTCCGGACGCCCTGCCAATCAACGATGGCGATGTTCGGACGGTCGGTTCTTCCGAACTTTTTATAGGCGTCGAGGAGCGACTTCAGGAGTTGAGGGCGGGAATCGAGACCGGTCAGCCTGAATTTTTCCTGAAATTTCCGGACAATCGGCAGTTCGAGGTAAATCTCGGTCATGACCGACGAGTAGCCGATGCCCGCCGGCGCGTCGTGATTGAATTCGAGGAAGTAAAAGTCGTCCTCGCCTGCGCCGGGAAAGGCGTCGAGGCGCGTCCAGACGACCGATTCGTCGTATCCCGGATGGATGCGCCAGAGGTCGCGCTCGGCGTCGCTCGCCTGCAATGCCTCGTAGAGTTGTTCGGCATCGCCGCCGAACAGCCCCTTTTCGGCCTTCAGCGCGGCTTCGAGCACGGCTTCGGCGGCGCGTTCGAGGGCAGCGCG
>JAAFHI010000954.1 GCA_013298335.1 Actinomycetota bacterium | reverse complement strand
TTCGTCATAGATGGCGTTCAGGGCTTCGGTCACTGACTGTGCCCGGTGACGTTTGACGAAATCCGCCAACGCCCGTGCGTACAGTTCGCTTCTTGAAACGCGCAGTTGTTGCGCAAGGTGCTCGCCCTGCTCGAAAAGCCCTTGATCCAGCGAGATTGCGGTTTTCACGGAAGTCATGGGTTATATCCTCAGTTTTACAAAAGGTATAACAGGATGACGAATCCGAAGCGAGTTGGTCAAACAAAAACCGGGCCCGGTCATCCAGGATGAAGACTTGCGGCCTTCAGGTGTCAGCTTCAAGGCAGATCGAGATGCGGACTTTCCGACCGACCGACTTCGAATCGGTGAACTCGGGATGTCGCTGGCGAAATCCGCCCCGCCGGAAGACATGTCGCCCTGGCGTCAGTGCCTGCTCCTCGGGCACCCCGGCGGCAAGTTCGGCCCGATATTCTTCAGGAGTTACGTTGACGACGATCTCGCCGATGGCGGTTGAATCCTTATGATTCGCCTTGTTCATAAATTCTCTGGTTTCCCAGTCCGCTCTTCCAGGCTGAAATGATTCGGATGACATTTCCCTGTTACTAACAGTAAACGACGGTCAGAAGCCGCCGGGACGACAGGCCGATGAGACGAAGCCGTTCTTCATCGAGCGGCGAGTGTTCTTTGTCGAACTCATCCGCGGCACTCGGAATTGGTCGCGACGGATGGCTGTTTTTTCATTCCCCGAGCCATTCTCCATTCTTGCGTTTTGAAATGAAGTAGCCATAACAGCTATATCGTTAGGAGTGCTCTTATGCAAACAGTCAATATTGCCGACTTGAAAAACAATCTCAGCTCATACATTGAGATGGTCAAAGCCGGCGAGGAAATCCTTGTGAAAGATCGGAATCGCCCGGTCGCCCGCCTCATGCCCCTCATTGCCGAGGAAAATGTGGATGCCGAGGAGGCGAGGCTCGTCGCGGCGGGGGTGCTTCGCTTGCCCACCCGAAAGAAAAGTAATCATTTCGGTAAAGGGGATACGCCGGATGTCACCATGTCCGACGTGATTGCAGTCATTCGAGCGGAGCGCGATGAAGACTAACGTTTCTTTTTGGGATACCAGCGCCATCGTTCCGTTATGCCTCCAGCAACCCGATAGTCAGAGTACCAGAAAGCTTTGGCGTGAGATGGACAGGGTCGTTGCGTGGTGGGGAAGCCCGGTTGAAGTGCGGAGTGCCGTCAGTCGGCTTTCCCGAGACGGATTTCTGACACCAAGGCAGGTTCAACTTTCATTGGGGCGTTTGGAAATGATTCGGGAGCAGTGGCGAGAAGTTCGGCCGACGGATCGCCTTCGTTCGATTGCCGAACATTTGCCGGACGCATTCCGGCTGCGGGCGCTGGATTCATTTCAGCTTGCGGCGGCTCTGCTGTGGTGCAACGAAAAACCAAAAAATCGTCTTTTTGTCTGTCTTGACGAAAAATTGTCCGAAGCGGCGCGTCTCGCCGGATTTACCGTTTTACCGTTCTTCCAAACCTACTCAAATCTACTCGTAGCTACTGAAAGCTATACAATCGATTTGACGTTGGATTCCCGCTTCATTGCGGATGGTTTCACGACGGCCTTGCGACCGCCGCCAGCGCCTTCCGCTCCACGGGCTGACACGGTGGAACTCACCGCGTAATTCTTCAAATTGACCGCCGCATTCACATCCCGGTCATGGAACGCTCCGCATTCCGGGCAGGTCCACTTCCGGACCGAAAGCGGCAAGGTTTCGAGTGTGTGACCGCACGCCGAACAGGTCTTGCTCGACGCGAACCACCGACCGGCCACAACGACCAGATTTCCGCGACGTTCGGCCTTGTAGGTCAACTGGCGTTTGAACTCGTGAAATCCCTGATCGGCAATCGACCGCGCCAGTCGGCGGTTTTTGAGCATCCCCGATACGTTCAGGTCCTCGATGCCGATGGTGTGAAAACGACGGGTCAGGTCCGTCGTGAGTTGATGCAGTCCGTCGCGGCGGATATTGGAAATTCGGGCATGCAATCGCGCCAGCTTGGTTTTCGCTTTGTGGCGATTGCGTGACCCTTTTTCTTTCCGCGACAGACCGCGTGACAGCCGCTTGAGTCGGTTCAACAGGACGCGATGCGGCTTCGCGCCTTCCAGCTTTTCGCCGGTTGAAAGGGTTGCCTGCGTCGAGACGCCGAGATCGACACCGACGGCCTGCGAATCCGGCGCGACTTTTGGCCGTGGTTCTTCGGTGTCAACCGCAACGCTCACGAACCACCGGTCGGCGGTTCTGGAAATCGTGGCCGAAAGGATTTTCCCCTCGAATC
>JAAFHI010000757.1 GCA_013298335.1 Actinomycetota bacterium | reverse complement strand
ACATAAAAGTCTTGGGAGTTTCGGGGGTCTTGAGAGTCTTGGGAGTCGAAATTTCTATCAGACTCTCAAGACGCCCCAGACTCCCGAGACTCCCAAGACTCGGTTTTACTTGGCGCGTTCCACGTACTTGCCTTCGGTCGTGTCGACGCGGATGACTTCGCCTTCCTTGATGAAGCCGGGGACGCCGACCTGGAGGCCGGTTTCGAGGGTTGCGGGCTTGCTCGAACCGGTCACGGTCGCGCCCTTGAGTTCGGGTTCGGTCTGGACGACCTTGAGTTCGACGACCGGCGGCAGCGCGATGGCGACCGGGTTGCCTTCGTAGACTTCGACCTGGATGGTCATGTCCGGCGTGATGTAGTAGAGCGCGTCGCCGAGGATTTCTTCGTCGAGGCCGATCTGCTCGTAGGTCTGGACGTTCATGAAGTGGTACGTCGGGCCGTCCTGGTAGAGATACTGCATATCGTGCTGTTCGAGCGTCGCACGGGTGACGTCTTCCGTCGCGCTGAAGCGGTGGTCAAACGTCGAGCCGGTCATGATGTTCTTCATCTTGGTCTGCATCATCGCCCGCAGGTTGCCCGGCGTATGGTGACGGCAGTCGAGCACGCGGTGCGGCTGGCCATTGTGCAAAATGATCATGCCGCGGCGGATTTGGTTGGCACGCATAGAAAATTCCTAACTCCCTTACGAAAATTGCGGCCAAAGCCGCCGGATGAAAAAGGATTTACGGTAGATGACGGCGCGCGCATCGGTCAAGCAGATGCTGAAAAAAGGGATCAGGGATCAGGAATCAGGGATCAGGGAACAAATTTCGGCGCGCGGGTTCTATGCGGAAGGCGCCGGGCTATCGAGTTTCAGGTGTCGGGTTTCGGGCGTCAGGTTTTGAAATTCAGGTTTTGGCGTTTCGGAGGGAAAAATCTCGGGATTTTCCCTTCCCCTTTTCCCGTTTTTCCACTTTTCTCAACGTTTATGCGAAAAACACTTCCGAAAATCATCGCTCTCTCGCTCGGCTGTTTGCTCGTCGGCGTTTTTTCGGCCTGCCGCCGGACGGAATCGGTTCAACTCGAAAACCCGCCGGTGCCGCCCGTCCCGGATGCGCCGGGAAAAACGCCCGACTGGGTACCGGTGTATCCCGGTGCGTCGCCGAGTACCGTGGCGCGCAACGTGATTGACGGCGCGACAACGGTGAACCTCGCCTTTTCGACCGACGCGAGCGTCGAGGAGGTGCGGAAATTTTATGAAAAGGAACTGACCGGGGGCGGATTTTCGCTCACGAAGTCGGAAACCACCGCGAAGGGCGTGACCTACCACGGCATCGTCGCCGAGGACGCGGGCGGAAAACGGATGGTCAACCTGAGCGTATTTCTCAACTACCAGAAGAAAACCGGCGTGTCGTTGTCCTATACCTACCCGGAAGCCAAAAAGTGACATAGATCAGGCGGATAACCGTGTCCCTAGCCCGACCGTGAGGGAGGGCGCAACTCCTTTCATTCAATAAAGATAAAACAGCCATGGCCTCGCACTGACTGGCTTGTTTTATCCCTAGCCCGAAAGTCAGAAAAGGGCCTACAATCCCGGCCATGCCGCGCGATTACATTGAGTTTCAAGCCCGCATTGACCCGATTGCATTTCTCATTACCTTCAGGACTTACGGAACCTGGGTTCATGGGGATGAACGGGGGTCATTTCATCGTCAAGGCCCCGGCAAAGCCGTCGAGCCGAACCCCGCCCTCCAAAAATCCGACCTTGCGCAACTGAAACACCCGCCGGTCACCTTCGATACGGCGCAACGCGCGGCGGTGGAGTCAGCCATTCGGGAAGTCTGTCAATTCCGCAAATACGCCTTGTACGCCCTGAACGTCAGAACCAACCATGTGCATTGCGTCGTTGCGACCGGAGATACTCCCGAAAAAGCGATGACGAGCTTTAAATCTTACGCGACAAGGCGGTTACGCGACGAAAACCTGTTTCATCCGGACGCCGTCATCTGGTCGCGACACGGAAGTACGCTCTACCTCTGGTCTGAAAACGAGGTCGAACGCGCTCTGGATTATGTGGTAAATGGTCAAGGCGATGATCTGCCGCGCTTGAAATGACGGCACTCTCCGGCAAGACGCTCGGGGCCACAATGTACTGAATCTTCTGACGACGCCCTCCCTCACGGTCGGGCTAGGGACACGACTCGCTGAATGAACACGTTTTACGTCACCACACCGATTTACTACGTCAACGCGAAGCCGCATCTGGGCCACCTCTACACGACCATCGTGGCCGACGCGCTCGCCCGCCATCACCGCCAGCGCGGGGTGGACTCCTATTTCCTGACCGGGACCGACGAACACGGCCAGAACATCGAACGGGCCGCCGCCGCGCTCGACCGTCCGGTGCGTGAGCATGTGAACGGCATCGTTCACGAATTTCAGGAAACCTTCGCCGAGTTCGGTTTAAAACCCGATCAGTGGATTCGGACGACGAGCGACGCCCACATGCGCGGCGCGCAGGAACTCTGGAAGCGGGTCGCGGCCAACGGCTATATCTATAAGGATGCGTACCACGGGTGGTACTGCCCGAACTGCAACGAGTTCAAGGACGAGACCGAAGCCGGCAAAGCGCCGATCTGCGAGGTTCACCTGCGCGAAACCGAGCGGGTGAGCGAGGAAAGCTATTTCTTCAAACTCTCCGCCTTTCAGGACCGCCTGTTGAAGTTCTACGTGGATCGCCCCGATTTCATCCAGCCGGAAGGCCGCCGCAACGAGGTTATCAGCTTTGTTTCCGGGGGTTTGAAGGACCTCTCGGTCAGCCGCGTGTCGGTGAAATGGGGCATTCCCGTTCCCGACGACGACGCGCACACGATGTACGTCTGGTTCGATGCGCTATCGAACTACATCACCGCGCTCGGTTTCGGCAGCGATGACGATTCGAAACTTCAAAAGTAC
>JAAFHI010000043.1 GCA_013298335.1 Actinomycetota bacterium | reverse complement strand
GCCAAGGTCCCGGCGGGATACCGGATTCGCCTTCTGAAATAGCCCGGTGAAACCGGAAATGACACGCCGTCCGTTTTTCGAAACGGGCGGCGTTTTCAATTTTCCACCGCTCCCAGCCGGTGTCCGACTAGCCACTTTTCGCCGACTGTCTAGTTGCTTGACGCCAAGTTCCCACCCTTCGTCAAAGGTTTTGACAACCGGTGAACTGGTTCCGGGATGCGGCCCATATTCGCCCGGAAACATAAACCGTTCATTTTGAAGCAGTTTGACGCATTGCGAAAAAAAGTGCGTCATGCGGTGTCACTGTGGAATGAATGTTGCTTCATTCAGTGCGTTCCAAAACAACCAGAATTTCCGCTTGGAGGCGAATCGGTTATGACCCGCACTTCCCTTACTCCGATGTTTCGAATGATGCTTCTCGCGCTGGCGTTTCTCGCGGCGGGCGTCGTGTTCGGCCAGTCGGCCTCGGCCCAGACCACGCTCGTGTTCGTTCACGGCAAATCCGACGGCGTTTCGACCGACAGCCGCGACAAGGTCATCAACAACTACTGGACGCCGGACATGATCAGGGCCGCGACGCGCAATTACACCGTGCCCTACATCGTGTGCTACTACGACGGACGCAAGCATTACTGGGACGGCGCGGTGGATGTCGCCGCCCAGGTCAACACGGCCATCACCAACGGCAGCCGGAATCTGGTGTTCGTGACGCACAGCATGGGCGGACTCGTCACGCGGTTCATGCTCTGCAACGCCGACTCGACCGACCCGTACTACAACTACCGCGGCGCCAACTTCAACCGCATTCAGGCCAACACCCGGCACGTTCTCGCGCTCGCGCCGCCGAACGCCGGTTCGGAAGCCGCCGACCTCGCCGCCACGCTCAACAAGTCGCTGCTGACCTCGTGGCTCGTCGGCCTGCTTGACGGCAACGCGCCTTCGACGCAGGCGCTGACCACCGCGCATTTCCGCACCGCCAACGCCCAGTGGATGCGCGACAGCCTCCGCAGCAAGCCGATCTACACGGTCGCCGGCACCGGCCTCTGGAATGACTGGTGTACCGAATGCCTCGGCCTCGCGACGCTGTCGGGCCTCGCCGGACTGCCCGGCGAAGACGACGGACTGGTCGCCCAATACAGCGCCCACTACACCGGCGCGCCGGGCGGCGACTGGTACAACACCGACGCCAACCACCACTACAACCGGCGCAACAGCTACCGCAAAATCGGTAACGACATCGCCACCTACGGCTACTAAGGACCACGGAGAGGAGAGCGAACCATGAAAAAGAAGACCCTGACCATCGCCACCGTCGCCCTGGCCGTTACGGCAGCCGGCGCACTCACGATGAACGCCACCAGCCAGCGCTCGAAAGATAACGCGGGCCCGATTCCCTCGATTTCCAAAATGGCCCCGGCGGAACTCGCCCCGGCCCGCGGAGACGGCGGACGCCTCGACCAGAACGACCTCCAGCTTTCGCGGTCGCGCGAGGAAACGACCTCCACGCGGTACGTCATGACCGACGTGACCGCTGCCGAAGTTTCCCTTCCCGTGACGAGCAGCGCCGCCCAGATTGGCGTGTTCACCGGTGACGCTTCCGCGCCCGTCGAACTGGTTTCGCCCAACGGCGCGTCCGTCGCGACCCGTCCGATTGACGCCGATTCCGACATCGCCACCAATTCCGCCAAAATGGCCACCATGCCGCGCGGAAAGATGGAAGCCACGCTCCGCGAAACGCCGACCCAGCCGGGTGTCTACAAACTCCGGATCGGCGGCGGTAACGCCAAGGCAGCCGGCGCGACGAAAACCCCGGTCAGCGTCGTGGTCAACGACAACAACGACCTCGTGATGCGTTCGTGGCTGAGCGCCAATCAGGTGGATTCGAGCGAATTCACCGAAATTCACGCGCAGGTTCTCGACGGCAAGAACGCCGTTCGGGAAGCCAAAGTCACCGCGAGCATCTTCAATGAGAAGGGTTCGCTCGTCCGGACGATTCCGCTGCGCGCCCTGAAGGACGGCAACGGCGAATTCGGCGTCTCGATCCGTCCGGCCCAGCTCGGACGCACCGCCACCATCATTCTCAACGCCGCCGGCACCACCCCCGACGGACGGGAATTCCGCCGCACCGGCAACCTCGAACTCATCAGCGGCACGGCGGGCGTCCGCTTCGGCGGCATCACCGGCGAATCCGTGACCGATGCCAACCTCGAAGTGACGGTCGCCGTCGAAGTCCAGGCCGCCGGACGCTTCCACGTCCGCGCCAACCTCGTCTCCGCCGACGGCCAGCCCCTCGCCTGGGCGCAGGACGCAGCGCAACTCCCCCCCGGTCCGGGCAAACTCACCCTGCGCTTCGACCGCAACCTGCTTCCGAAGGGCAAGACGTTCAGCGTTCGCGACATCGAACTGACCAACGTGACCGAGATGCCCGGCGTGAAAGCCCCGGTAAAATCCGGAACTTACGCGGTCCGGTCGGCGTTCTAACCGACGAGTTTGCTTAAAACCGATTTGCTTCTTTTGGGCGCGCCAACCACGCGCCCTTTTTCTTTTCCCGCCGAAATCCGAATTGTAAATGTTCAGAGTCCCCCGCTTCAGCGGGGAAAAAAATGTGGTTGCGTAGAAGTTGTCAAAGAAACAGGCGGACGAATCGGGGAATTCCAGAAATTCTCCCCGCTGAAGCGGGGGACTCTGAACATTTCCTCCGATTTTTTTCAGTTCCCCCAAAAAACCCGGAACTTTTTTTCGTCTCCTGCGTACCCCCGGTTTCGCTCACACACCAACTACATTTCGCATGAGGTTTTTATACCGATGAAATCAAACCTTTTGCGCGGGCTGACCTCGGGTCTGCTTGCGCTTTCGATCTGCGCTGCGCCGACCCTGTCGGCCTTCGCCACAGTGACCAGTCCGGCGGCGGCGGTCGAACTTCCGAAGGGCGTCCAGAAAGTGACCTCGGTGGAAGGAATTACGGAATACCGGCTCGAAAACGGGTTGAGCGTGCTGCTCTTCCCCGATCAGTCGAAAGAAACCATCACGGTCAACATCACCTACAAGGTCGGCAGCCGCCACGAAGGCTACGGCGAGACCGGCATGGCGCACCTGCTCGAACACATGGTGTTCAAGGGCACGCCGAAGCACCCGAATATCCCGAAGGAACTGACCGAGCACGGCTGCCGCCCGAACGGGACGACGTGGCTCGACCGGACCAACTACTTCGAGACGTTTCAGGCGACCGAGGAAAACCTCCGGTGGGCGCTCGACCTCGAAGCCGACCGCATGGTCAACAGCTACATCGCGAAAAAAGACCTCGACTCGGAAATGACGGTCGTCCGCAACGAGTTCGAATCGGGCGAAAACAATCCGTTCCGCGTGCTGTTGCAGCGGGTGTCGGGAACGGCGTTCGAATGGCACAACTACGGCAAATCGACCATCGGCGCGCGGGCCGACATCGAGAACGTGCCGATCGAGCGGTTGCAGGCGTTCTATCGCAACTACTACCAGCCGGATAACTCGGTGCTGCTCGTGGCGGGTAAGTTCGACGAGGAAAAAACCCTCAAACTGATTTCGGAAACCTTCGGCGCGATTCCGAAACCGACGCGCGCGCTTCAGGCGACCTACACGCTCGACCCGACGCAGGACGGCGAGCGGCAGGTGACGGTCCGTCGCGTGGCCGACTCGCAGGTGGTCATCGCGGCGTATCACGTTCCGGCGTCGGCCCATCCGGACAAGCCCGCGATCTCGGTTCTGACCGAAATTCTGTCCGACTCACCCTCCGGACGGCTCCACAAGGCCCTCGTGGAAACGAAAAAGGCCGCCTTCGTCCAGGGCATCAGCTTCGACACCAAGGAACCGGGGCTGCTCTATCTCGGCGCGGTGGCGCCGAAAACCCAGTCCCTCGAAGCGGTTCGCGACGAACTGATCGCCGCCGTCGAAGGCATCTCAACCAACGAACCCAAGCCGGAAGAAGTGAAGCGGGCGCGCCAGCAGATTCTGTCGAACATCGACAACACCCTGAATTCCTCCGAGGATCTCGGCAAGGAACTGAGCGAGTGGATCGGCGCGGGCGACTGGCGGCTGTTTTTTCTCAACCGCGACCGGATCAAGCTGGTAACGACGGACGACGTGACGCGAGTCGCCAAGACCTACCTCAAGCCGGAAAACCGGACCGTCGGGATGTTCATTCCGACCGAAAAGCCGAACCGGGCCGAAATTCCGGCCACGCCCGATGTCGCAACGCTGGTGAAGGACTACAAGGGACGGGAAAACATCGCCGCCGGCGAAGTGTTTGATCCGTCGCCCGCCAACATTGACGCACGGTCAATCTTCCCGGCGACCGTGGGCGGGTTGAAAATGACGCTGGTGCCGAAGAAAACGCGCGGGAACACGGTTTTCGTGACGCTGACCATCCACCTCGGCAATGAAAAGGCCCTGATGGACCGGACCACCGCCGGAACGCTCACGGCCCAGATGCTCGACAAGGGCACGACCAAGCGGACGCGCCAGCAAATCGCCGATGAACTCAGCCGGTTGAAGGCTCAGGGCGGCATTTTCGGCGGCCCGACGCAGGTCAGCTTCTCGTTTCAGGCCACGCGCGACAACCTCAACGAACTGATGAAGCTGGGGGCGGAAGTGCTGCGCCAGCCGGCGTTCCCGGCGGATGAATTCGAACAGCTCAAACAGCAGGCGATCACCGGCGTCGAGCAGAACCGCCGCGAACCTCAGTTTGTTGCGATTACGGCGCTCCAGCGTCATCTCTCGCCCTTTCCGAAGGGCGATCCCCGCTACGTTCCGACCGCCGATGAAAGTCTGGAACTGCTCAAGGCCGTCACGATTGATGACGTCAAGAAGTTTTACGCCGACTTTTACGGCGCTTCGGCGGCGGAAATCACCGTCGTGGGCGACTTTGACCCGAAGGAAGTCGAAACCCTCGGCAACCAGTTGTTCGGCGACTGGAAGAACCGGACGCCGTTCGAGCGGATTCCGAATCCGTTCAAGGACGTGACCGCGATCAACCAGTCCTTTGAAACGCCCGACAAGGCCAACGCCTTCTTCGTGGCTTCGCAGCCGCTCGAAATCAGCGACTCCGACCCCGATTACGCGGCCATGACCCTCGCCAACTACATTTTCGGCGGCGGATTCCTCAATTCGCGGCTGGCGGTGCGGATTCGCCAGAAGGAAGGCCTGAGCTACGGCGTGGGCGCGCAGTTCCAGGCCGGATCGCTCGACAAGCGCGGCGCCTTCATCGCTTTCGCGATCTATGCCCCGCAGAACGCCGCGAAACTTGAAGCGGCCTTCAAGGAGGAAGTCGAAAAAGCCGTCAAGGACGGTTTCACGGCGGAAGAAGTCGAAGCCGCCAAAACCGGCTGGCTGCAATCGCGGCAGGTGTCGCGCGCGCAGGACAACGAACTCGCCGGACGCCTCAACAATTACCGTTTTCTCAACCGGCGCATTACGTGGGACGCCGACCTCGAAGCCAAGGTCAAAGCGTTGACGCCCCAGCAGGTGAGCGCGGCGTTCGCCAGGTTCATCAAACCGGCCAGCATCAACATCGTCAAGGCCGGTGATTTCGCCAAGGCCAGTGCTGCCCCGGCAACCCCGGCCAAGCCGTAACCCGAACCGTTCAAAGGTTTTATTCCGAGGACGCCCGTGAAAGCGGGCGTCCTTTTTTGTCCCTGATTTCAAGAAAATAGCCCATACCCGGAGCGCTTGGGCGAGGGTATGGGGAAAAAATGTGCTCCGCGCACAACATGCTTTCCCCACGTCCTCGCCAAAGCGCTCCGGACGTGGGCTATCTTCTTGGATTGTGCTTGAAATGAACGAAATTTTTCCCATTGACCTTTCCGAAAGTTAAAGTGTAAAAATCACACTTTCTAAAAAGGAGAACGAACAATGGCGGAAAGAATCAATTTTTACCGGACCGGGGACGCCTACGGCGAGTTTTCAAACTTCGCCGCCTTTCCCTTCACGATTGACGGGAAGGAATGGCGGACGACCGAGCACTACTTTCAGGCGCAGAAATTCGCCGGGACGGAATTCGAGGAAGAAATCCGCGCCATCCCGTCGCCGATGATCGCCGCCCGCGCCGGACGCGACCGGAAGAAGCCGCTTCGTCCGGATTGGGAAACGGTGAAGGACGACGTCATGCGCGAGGCCGTCCGGGCCAAGTTCACCCAGCACCCGAAACTGACGGAACTGCTGCTTTCGACGGGTGACGCGGAAATCGTCGAACACACCACCAACGATTCCTACTGGGCCGACGGCGGCGACGGAAGCGGAAAAAACATGCTCGGAATCATCCTGATGGAACTCCGGGAGGAACTCCGCCAAAAAAAACTTCAATGAAATGAAAGAGATACGAAGATGAATCGCGACGAACGCATCCGCATCGCCCAGGCGACGGTGCAAATTCTGGATAACGGCTTTTACCTCGCCCCCTCGGGCAAAACAGTTTCGCTGGCCGGACTTCAAAACCGGGCCGTGTCGGACAGCCGCCTCTACCGCCCGGACGATTTCGAAAATCTGCCGCTTCCCTCGCCCGTTTTGAACCAGACCGTCCTCGAAGTGACCGGCGAAACCACGCTCGCCGCCGCCCGGCGACTGGTTGAAGCATCACCGGACGCCGATGTTCTGTGTCTGAACTTCGCCTCGGCGCGCAATCCCGGCGGCGGATTTCTCTCGGGCGCGCAGGCGCAGGAGGAATCGCTCGCCCGGTCGTCGGGGCTGTACCCCTGCATCGCGCAGATGACGGAAATGTACGACTACAACCGGCGGCGAAACACCCTGCTGTACTCCGATTACATGATCCACTCGCCCGCCGTGCCGGTGTTTCTCGATGACGATGGGGTTTTGCTGGAAAACCTCTACCGGGCGTCGTTTCTGACCGCGCCCGCGCCGAACGCCGGGGCCGTCGCCGACACCCAGCGCGCGGATTGCGAAAAAGTACTCCCGACGTTGCGCGAGCGGGCGCGGAAAGTCCTGCTCGTCGCCGCCGCGCACGGCCACCCGACGCTGGTCCTCGGCGCGTGGGGCTGCGGCGTCTTCCGCAACGATCCCCGGCAGGTCGCCGAGGTGTTCTCGGGCTTCCTGACCGGGGACGGCGAGTTCAACGGATGTTTCGAGCGGGTGGTCTTTGCCGTTTTCGATTCGTCGAAGAATCAGGCCGTCATCGGAGCATTCCGGGAGGTTTTCTGATGTTCTTGCGGTCGGTTTTGCCCGGCCCTCAAGGACAGGGCTATTCAAAAGCAAGCCCCGTGAACGGGGCTAACCCCTTCAGAAAAATTCATTTAGCCTCGTTCACGAGGCTTGAAACGAGTAGCCCGGTTCTTGAGGGCCGGGCTACCGTCATCAGTAATTGAACTTCAACGCGAACTGAATCGTGCGGGGGTCAAATGTACTCCCGACGCGACCGAAATTCGCGCTCGCCCGGTTCACTTCCGGCGCCTGGAAGTTGGTCTTGTTGAAGAAGTTGAAGAATTCGGCCCGGAATTCCAGCCGCGCCGTTTCATTGATGAAGCGGAACGGGAAGTTCTTCTGGACGCTGAAATCCACCTGCTTGAAGGAAAATCCGCGAATCGCGTTCCGTCCGAGGTTGCCGAACGGCTGATCCGGCGTCGGGAGCGTGATGTTCGCGGTGTTGAAGTACTGAAGGAACGTCGGCCCGGTCGGGTTGAGCGGGTTGCCGGTCACGTTCGGACGCAGCGCCACGCCGCCCAGAAAATCGGGCAGGTTGCCGGACAGCGGTCCGACCGCCGAATCCGGGTAACGCAGGTTGAGCGGCTGGCCGCTCGTCAGCGTGATGATCGTGTTGGCGCTCCAGCCGCCGACCACCGCGTCGAGCGCGGGGTGAAGATTCGCGCCGAACATCCGTCCGCGTCCGACTGGAACCTGCCACACCACGCTCGTCGTGTTGTTGAACGTCTGGTCAAAACTCGACGGCCCCTTGTCGGCGGCGATGTTGAAGATGTTCTGCGGGTTCGGCCCGCCGCCGTTGGTCGTTTCAAGCACCTGACCGACGTTGTCGATGGCTTTCGAGTAGGTAAACGAGTTGAGCACGTTCACCTGGCTCGTTTTGTAGACGAACTTCACCTGAAGCGCGTGGTAGTTCGAGAATCCGCCGGGGAAGTTCGCCGAAATCGTGTCGAAGCCCTGGAACGGACGCCGCGCCGCCAGCGTTGGAATCACGCCCGACTGCAATTCCGCCGCCGTCACCGGGCGCGCCTGATTCAGATCGCCCAGCATCGGCAGCTTCACGCCCTTGTTCCCGACGTAGGCCACGTCGAGCAGCATGTTTTTGCTCACTTCGTACTGGAACGTCAGATGCCAGTTCTGCACGTAGCCCCAGGGGAAGTCCCTCGGTTGAAAGAGAATCGTGTTGTTCGGCAGCGTCGTCGGATACCCCTGCTGGGTCAGCCGGACGCAGTTGGCGAAGTTGTTGCCGGCGCAGACCGGGGGCAGCCCCGCCGCCGCCGTAAACGCCGGACTCGTCACCGACGAGCGCGACACGAACGGAAAATTGGTCGAAAGCAGTTCCGCGCCCGCCATCCGGTTCCAGTAGTTGAAGCCGACGCCGTACCCGGCCCGAACCACCAGCTTGTCGAGAATCTGGTACGCCAGACCGATGCGCGGCGCGAAGTTGTTGGTGTCGAGATTCCGCAGCGAACGGTCGGAAATGCCGCCGCCCCGCGAAGTCACGATGGAATTGGTCGCCGGATCGAAGTTGGAAAGCCGGTTGTCGGCGTCGTAAAGCGGCGTCGTCAGTTCATACCGCAACCCCGCGTTGACCGTGAGTTTGCGGCTGACCTTGAAGTCGTCCTGAAAGTAGCCCCAGTACATCCGCTGGCGAATCGGCGCGACCCGCTGCGACGCCAACTGGTACTGGTTGCGCGCACCAAAGTAGAAGTCGGCGAGATTGAAAATCACGTTGTTGGCGGTCGTCGCCGTCGGGCGGCTGTAGCCCGCGTTGTACACGTCAATCCCGTAGAGCGGGTTGGTGTCGTCCACCGCCTGATTGAGCGCGACGAATTCGAACCCGGTTTTCAAACTGTGGCGTCCGATGGTCCAACTGTAGTTGACGCGGAGGTTGTTGGTCGTCGGGAACTGCGCCTGCGGATTGGTGGACTGCCGACCGAAGCGCGGGAAGCCGGTGATGTCCTGCGGCGTCAGACCGCCCTGAATCCGCGGACCTTCCGGAAGTCCCGTGATTCCAAAGAGTTCGCGCAGGCTCGGCCCGCCCGCCTGCGCCGGCAGACGGTCCGCTCCGAGGCGCGTCACGGCGTAGCGGACTTCCATTACCGAATTTCCACCGAAAACGATGGTCGTCCCGATGACGCCCTGCTGGTTGAACACCGCCAACTGCCCGATCGCGTTGCCGCCCGCCGGGCCGTCAATCAGCCCCGGCTGCTTGATCGTCTGCTTGCGCTGGCTGAACCGGGCAAACGCGCTGATCCGTTCATTGAACTTGTGGTCGAGGCGCAAACCGTACTTGTCTTCAAACAGCCGGTTGCGGGCGAATCCGCCGAAATTGTTGGAAATTCCGAACGCCCCGCCGCCGGTCCGGTTGGGGAGCGGCAGGTTGTCCATCGTGAACCGCGCCAGCGGCGTCAGCGGAATCGGCGTTCCGGCGTTGAAGACCGTCCCGGCGGTCACGAGCTGGCCGGTCGAGGAAACGTAGTCATACGGCGCGCGCACGTTGACCGGCAGAATTCCCTGCCGCATCGCGAGCGACGGCACGGAGGTCAACTGGAACGGACTCTGAATCCAGCGCGAGCCTTCGTAATCCACGAAAAAGAAGGTGCGATCCTTGAAAATCGGCCCGCCGAAGACGAAGCCGAACTGGTTGCGGTTGGTCTGCGGCTTGCGCCCGTCGGGTGGCCGGAAAAAGCCGGTCGCGTTGAGCGAGGTATTTCTCAGAAAATTCCACACCGTGGCGTGAAACTCGTTGGTCCCGCTCCGGGTCGAAGCGTTGATGACCGCGCCGCCGGTGCGCCCGTATTCCGCGCTGTAGGCGTTCGTCATGACCTTCACTTCCGCCACCTGATCGGGTGACGGCTGGATGGCCTGGTTCGAAAACCCCTGATTCGTCGTGCCGTAGAAGTTGTTGTCGATCCCGTCGAGCAGGAAGTTGTTGTAGGTGCTGCGCAGGCCGTTGACGTTGAACGACCCTTCCCGGCGAAACGAAATGTCGCCCTGATTGGCGACCTGCGACTCGCGGATGCCCGGCACGAGCAGCGCGAGCGTGGCATAGGAGCGCCCGTTGAGCGGCAGATTCACGATTTGTTCGCGCTCGATGACCTGCCCCTTCGAACTCGTGTCGGTTTCGAGCAGTTGGACCCCGCCGGTGACGGTGATCACTTCCGTGGTCTGACCGACCTGAAGCGCGACGTCCACCCGCTGCCGGGCGTTGATCGTGACGTCGAATTTTTCGGTCGTCGCCTTCGAGAACCCGTCGGCCTCGGCGGTCACGAGGTAGGCCCCGATTTTCACGTTGAAAAACTCGTAATCGCCGCTTTCCTTCGTCACGGTGGTCACGACGATCCCGGTCGCCGTGTTTTTGAGCGACACGGTCGCCCCGGAGACCGGCGCGCCGTTGGCGTCACGGATGGTGCCGAGCACGGCGGCGGTTTCAAACTGCGCCGCGACCGGCGCGGCGGCAAATAGCAGACACACGAACATCAGAACCGCCGGCAGGCACCGGCGAGCGAAAAACCCGTCGTAATTCATGGCAAAGCCCTCGATGAGGTTGAATGCGATCCGGCAAACGCCCGCCGCGCCTTTTTGGGAAAAGGGACGAAGGAGACGGTTGGCCGGATTCGCGCCCGACCTTAGGGAGGACTCATTAAGAAAACGTAACCGACTGGTTACCAAAAGATGGACATCCGGTGAACTTCCGGGTTTCCCTGTTTCTTTGAATGCTCACGCCGGAAAAACCGGTCGCCACGGAAAAAATCCACGGCCGCCGGAATTACGGTTCAGCGTTCCCGCCGATAGTCCTCGAAAAAGTGTTCCGGTCATACATGCTGGTTTGATTCCGGAAAGGCGCGGATGCGCCGACAGACAATAGCCGCGCCCGTGAGGGCGTGGTTCGCGTGGCAACCGGACTCCGGAGCGCCAACGGCGCGGCACTCATAACGGATGTGCCGCCGCTGACGCGGCTCACGATTTTTTTCCGCCGATACACCCCGCCCTGACGGGCGGGGCTATTGTCTGTCGGCGCATCCGCGCCTTTTCCATCCAA
>JAAFHI010000449.1 GCA_013298335.1 Actinomycetota bacterium | reverse complement strand
TCCCATGCGGACAAGGTGTCCGCGCTCCATTACTTCCAGGAATCGGCGTAGCCCGCCCACTCGACGTTGCGCGCGGCATCGGCGATTTTCAGCGGACGCCGCGTGTCGAGCATCACCGCGTATTCGTCGGTGTGCGTCTTGCCTGGCGACCAGCTTTTCTCCATCGCCTTCGGGTGCGGCCCGTGGTGGATGCCCGTCGGATGAAACGTGATCATCCCCGCCTTGATGTTGTCGCGGCTGAAGAAATCGCCGTCGTGGTAAAACAGCACTTCATCGAAGTCGATGTTGCGGTGATAGAACGGCACGCGCATCGCGCCCGGCGTCTCTTCCAGCGGACGCGGCACAAACGAACACACCACAAAACCGCTGCCGACCAGCGTCGTATGTACGCTCGGGGGCAGGTGCGCGCGGTGGCTGATGACCGGGCAGAAATCCTGAATGCTCAACGCCCACGGAAACAGATTTCCCTTCCAGCCCGCGATGTCGAGCGGATTGAACGGATAGAAAATCTTCGTGATTTCGCCCTCGCGTTTGACGCGCACTTCATACTCGCCCTTCGTCTTGTCGACTTCCGCGAGTTCCGGGACACGGATCGCCGTCACGTCATAGAGCGAATACTGGCCGACCATTCCGCGGTCCGGCTGCTTCAACGGGGTTCCGAAACTCTGGATGACGAGCAGGAAGGTTTCCGACGAACAGTTGAAGCGGTAGGTCACGCCGCGCGGAATCACGAGGTAGTCGCCCTTCGAAAACGGAATGAAGCCGTAATCCGTTTCGAGCGTGCCGCCACCCGTGTGCGCGAACCACATCTCGTCGCCGTCGGCGTTGCGCTCGAAATACGGCGTGGCCCCCAGCCGGCGCACGACGCCGAGCGAGACGTCGTTGTTGTAGAGCAGCGTCGTCGCCTCGTCGTTCGCCGGGTTCTCGACCCGGTCGGTGTAGAACGCGCGCGGACGACACTCGCCCTCGATTCGCGTCCAGCCGGTCGGCGCATGGTTGTGGTAGATGTGCGAAACCGGTCCGAAAAATCCGTCGCGGCCATGCTGCTCCTCGAACGTGCCGTCAGGCAGGTCAACGTGCGCCTGCTTCGTGTATTTGCCTCTGGTGTAGTACATCGGGGGAAGACTCCTCAAAAAAAGGATGAAGGATGAAGGATGAGGGATGAAAAAAGACAGGGATCAGGTGTCGGGAATCAGGGATCGGGTTGAAAGGCAGTACGGACGAGTTTGAATGAAAAGAAGGAAAAGCGACTCCGCCAATCGAACCGAAAAACGCCGACCACTGACGACCTGCTTCTTACTGACTGCTGACTACTGACTACTGACTACTGACTACTGACTACTGGCTACTGGCTACTGGCTGCTGGCTGCTGCCCACTGATTTCCACGTCTTCATAAATGTCGTCCATCGCGGCCTCGAAGGCGAGACTGGAAAAGATGACGCGGGCGGCGGTTTCATCGAAGGAAACGTAAATCCACAAACCGTCGGACTGGCGGCGGAAGCATTCGACGCGGCGGCGCAGCGGCTCGATGAGGACGTATTCCTCCAGGCTCGGCAGTTTCTGATATTCGGCGAATTTGTCGCCCCGGTCATAGGCCGCCGTAGAATCCGACAGCACTTCCACGATGAGTTTCGGCGACGTTTTGAACAGCTTCGATTCGCGATCCGCCGCGTCGCACGTCACGACCACATCCGGATAAAACACGTTCCCGGTCGTAACCACCTTGACCTTCATGTCGGATTGGTAAACCCGGCACGGTCCGCCGCGAAGTGCTGCCCTCAGTAAAGAAAGAACGTTTCCCGAAACCGTGACATGTTCATCCCGCGCGCCGCTCATGCCGCGGATTTCCCCGTTCACGTATTCGTGCTTGGTTTCCGAGGCGTCCTCGAACGCGAGGTAATCCTCGAACGTGGAAAAAGGCTTGACGGCAATGGTCATCGGCGCTGCTCCCTACTTCAACCCGGCGCTGACTTTTTCGGGAAGATATTGGCGAAAGACGAAATCGGCGTCTTTCCGTTTCTCGTGACACCCCATGCAGTTGGCGAGTTTGCCCCTTCCCTGCACCTGCTTCGCCGCGCCGTCGGTCACGAGATATTCCCAGTCGCCGGACGTCGGGTTGAAGCCCTTCTCGCGTTTGATCATCACGGTCAGCAGTTCCGGGGCGGTGCCGTCTTTGGTCGGATGTTTTTCCTTTACGATGACCGAGCCGACGGGAAACTTCGGCGTCCGGCTTTCCATCATCGCCTGCCGCCCGGCGTCGTTGACGTACACCGAGATGTAACTCCCGGCGGCGGGATCGACATACCGGTCATTCCATTTCGGGTCCGGAGCCAGACAGGAAACCGACATCTGGGGAGGAAGATACACCCGTTCAGGGTTCACCAATGTCCACGCCCGGTAGTCCTTCAATTCCGGGACCACGGCGTTCACCGTAACATCCGGGCGCAAAGCCGTCGTGGGCGACGCATCCTCGACTGAACAGGAAACCACGGGGGCGATAAGGCCCAGAAACAGAACCGCGACCGAATGCCTCAGTCGATTGGTCGGCATATTTCCCTCGCACGAATTACTGCAACTGTTCAGAGTACCCCGCTTCAGCGGGGACAAAGTAAAAAACGCCCTTCAAAACACACTTTTGGCCTGAAAACGAGTCAAAAATTCTCAAGAAAACCTTCCGTTGGGGTGCCGTGAAGGCTCCTTTCCCCGCTGAAGCGGGGGACTCTGAACAATCACGAATTACTGCAACTTCATTTTGTCGCCGAACCGGACGTAAGGCCGGAAGATGTAATCCCTCGCCTTGCGTTCCTCGTGGCAGGCCATGCAGGTGGCGAGCTTGCCCCGATCCTTTACTTCGCTCGCGGTGCCGTCCGAAACGAGATATTCCCAGTCGCCGCCGTCCGGATTGAACCCCTTGTCGCGCTTGATCATCACCGTCAGCAGTTCCGGCGTGGTGCTTTTTTCGGTCGCCAGCTTTTCCTTGACGATGACCGAACCGACCGGAAAATGCGGATCAGGCTGCTCCATCATTGCCTTGCGTCCGGTTTCATTGACGTAGACCACGACGAACTTGTCCGTATGCGGATTCTCTTTTTCCCGTTCGATCTGTTGGTCGGTCGGCGAGGCGCAGAGCGTGAAAATTCGTGAAATTACCTTGTGCGGCTTGGCGGTGACGCGCGTCCAGCGCTTGTATTCGAGAAATTCGACGGTCGGCGGCGGCGGCGCGGGCTGTTGTTTGGCCGCGACTTCCGCGGGCGCGGCCACATTCGTCCGGAACAGACCGAACGTCCCGCATCCGGCGACACCGGCGGCGGCAAAGGTCAAAATCGTGAGTTTCAAAAAGGAAGTCGAATTCATGGAGCGTTACCTCGTTTGAAAATAATTCAGAAAAGAATTGCCGCGATGAGACCTTCCAAAATCACAATCAACCGCTGACAATCCGAACAGACGCACAATCGCGTACCGTCATTCAAACAATTTCCCGAATGGTAGCACTCATGAACCCGTTTCGGCTTCTCCTTCGAATCCCGAAAACCGTCCGCCTGACGCTCGCCGGTCTGGGCTTGGCCGTTCTGGTCTGGGCCGCGTGGGACCTTTGGTGGCCGCGCCACACCGACATGCGAACTTTCGATCCCGATGAAATCGCCCGCCTCGACACGGCCATGTGGCGTTCCTACTACGCGAAGGAACGACTCACGCTCTTTCTTCAACTGGGCGAATTGTTGAGAAAACAGTACCGCCTGCCCTTCCTGCGCTCGCAGGTCACGGCCTGGCACGCGGCGCGGGCGGCGTTCGTCTTCAAGGACGGCAAGCAGCGCGCCGACTACGAAAAGGCGCTGCCCGATCTGGTCGCGTTCTATGCCGACCTGAGAAAAGTCGGCAACATCGAGTTCGACCCGAACCGGGCGGCCCGGCTTGAACTCGAATGGTGGATTATCCATCGGGAGCGGAAGTCGCACCCGCCGCGCGACCTCGACCGCGCGCTGGCCAACACCGCCGGAGAGGTTTACCAGCAACCGTCCGACAGCTTCACCGAACACGCGCGTCTGCGGGCGCAGGCGATGATCATCCGCGACACCAAAGCCGAAGCGGGCGGCGTGACCGAAGAAGACTGGAAGGAAATCGACCGCCTGCTCCACGAATCGTGGCGGTCACTGGGGCGGGCAGTGAAGTAGTGGCCAGTAGTCAGTGGTCAGTGGTCAGTGGTCAGTGGTCAGTGGTCAGTGGTCAGTATTGGAAATCGGGATTTCAAAACACAATGTCTTCCTACTGACTGCTGGCCACTGGCTGCTGGCCACTGCTTAC
>JAAFHI010000937.1:765-2371 GCA_013298335.1 Actinomycetota bacterium | reverse complement strand
CCGCCGGTTTTCATCGAAAACGAGCAGCCCGAGCCGGTCCGAGCCAACGAGCAGCGTGCCCGCGCGCGTCCGCAGCACGCACCGCGCGATGTTGTCGCCGACCCGGTCGGGCGACAGCCGGATGTTCTCGACGATTTTTCCGTCGGCGTGGCGGCTCAGGCCGAGCGAGGTCGCGAGCCAGACGTTCGGGCCGTCGGCATAGACCGAAAATACCGTGTTGACCGGCAGCCCTTCCTTCGTCGTGAGCGGCAGCACCCGACCGTCCTGAAACCGGTTCAGGCCGTTGCGGTAACTGCCGACCCACAGATTTCCCTCGGTGTCTTCGAGCAGGCACTGGATGGCGTCGTTGGTCAGCCCGTCGGCTTCGGTGAAGGCGGTCACGCGCCCGTCGCGCATCCGGCAGAGGCCGCCATCGGACGTGCCGAGCCAGAGATTGCCCTCGCGGTCGCGACAGAACGCCCGTACCGTGTTGCTCGTCAGTCCGTCGGCGGTCGTGTATTCGCGGGTCACACCGTCCTTCCGGTGCCGGATGCCCTTCCCCTGCACCGCCACCCACGCCGAGCCGTCGCGGTCGAGATAGAGCGAGCGGATCGGATCGGAAATGTCGGTCCGGACCACCGCGCCGCCGCCGCGCGGCACGCGGAAAAGCCCCTCCTCGGTTCCGATGTCGAGCGAACCGTCGGGTTGAAGGCTGAGATCCGTCGTACTCGACGTGAACCCGCCGCCGCCTTCGAGGTCGAACCGCCGCGTCGCGCCGGGCTGCTTCGGGTCGAACAGGCATACGCCGGTCCGCGTGCCGACCCAGAGCCGTCCGTCGGTGGCCTTCTGGATGACCGTGACGATGTTCGACGGCAGGCCGTCCTTCGTCGAAAAGGCGGTCATCGCGCCGTCGCGGTAGGCCAGCAGCCCGCCGCCGTTGGTCCCGATCCAGAGCGTGCCGTCCGGGGTTTCGCAGATCGCCCAGATACCATCGTTGGTCATGCCGGACGTGTTGGCCGTGCTGTAGGTCGTGAAGGTGACGCCGTCGAAGCGGACCAGTCCGCTGAACGTCCCGAACCAGATGAAGCCGTCGCGCGCCTGAAGCATGGTCAGCAGGCCGCTCGCGGGGAGTCCGTCGTTCTTCGTCCAGGTTTTATGGGCGTACTGCGTGATGGCGCGCGCCGGATCGAGCGCGAAGGCGCGACCGGCGGCGCACATGACCAGCAACAGCGACAGAACGCCGAGGGTGAGGCGACGCAAAAGAAACGGTTTCCTTGAAATGAAGTGAGACGGGCGCTGACGGAAGCCGGATATTACCTGAAGCCGCGCGAATTCGGGAAAAGGTGTCGAGTTTTGGGTTTTGGGGTTTGGGTTTTAGGTTTTGGAGACGGCAGCCTGACCGTAAGGGAGGGCTGTCTTTTCAACAAAAACGACGTTCCGATTCACGCAACTTTTCAGAAAAACCAATCGTACGCGCGCGATCCTTTATACATGTGGTCTGCGCGGGCGGAGTCTTTTCAAATCAAAGGGCGGGACATTGGAAAATTCGTCGCGTATGCGACGAGATGAACGTAGCCGTGTCGTTTACGGCACGGTCACGGCATCCCCGACGTAACCACGTCGTGTA
>JAAFHI010000937.1:0-755 GCA_013298335.1 Actinomycetota bacterium | reverse complement strand
CCGCCCCGATTCCGTGCCGTAAACGACACGGCTACGTTCAAGGCGTCGGCTACGCGACGCCAAACGCCCCGCCGCAACCGTTTATCGTCCAATTCAAAGCGGATTCTCATCGCGTACAAGACGCAAAAATACCGAATTTCGACGCGAATTTATATGTAACCGTATTATTTTCAAAGACTTGCAGGGCTGCCAACGCGTTGGCAATCGCTTTGCGAGCCCAAAAAGCGCCATTGAAACCCAATTTTTCCATGAAAAATGATCGCTATCCGCGCTTTTTCCCCGCTGAAGCGGGTGACTCTGAACAGTAGGTTCAAAGCAGATACCCCTTCGCCAGCGCCTGGAACGCTTCAACCTGCGTCGCTTCCCACGCCGCGTCGTACCCTCGTTCGCGCGCGATCAGCCGGGCAACCGTCGGCGCACAAAGCGCGCTCGCGCGGGCGTCGAGCAGCAGCGCGCGGAGGCGGCGCGAAAGCACGTCTTCAACCGTCCGCGCCATTTCGTGACGAACCGCCCAGACGACTTCCCCGGCGCGGTAGGGCAATGCCGGATGTAAAAGCGCGGAAAATTCCGGGGACGATGAAACGAGTTCCTCGACCGCCGGGCCGTCCGCGCCGTAGACCGAGAACGACTGGTCGTTGGTGGCTTCCGTCCAGCCGCGCAGGCGCATCGTTTCGGTTTCGCTCGGGGATTTTGCGAGTCCGGCCACGCGAATCGCGCAATCCACCGTTTCCTCGCCCATCCGCCGGTAGGTCGTC
>JAAFHI010000175.1 GCA_013298335.1 Actinomycetota bacterium | reverse complement strand
CATATTCCCTTCCGGCGGATTGATGAGCACGCTGCCCAGCCCGACGACCATATCCCCCGAAATCAGTATCCCGCTCGATTCCTCGAAAAAGCAGTGGTGCCCCGGCGCGTGCCCCGGCGTGAAAATTGCGCGCAGCCGCCACCCGCTGGAAGGATGAAGGATGAAGGATGAAGGATGAGCCGGAAGGTCGATGGTGTCGCCGTCTTCGAGAATGCGGTCGATAACGACTTTTCCTTCAAGGAGTTGGGCGGTGACGGCGTGCGCCGCCACCGGAACGTTCCAGCGTTCGCGCAGATGCGCCGCGCCGCCCGCGTGGTCGGGATGGTGGTGCGTGAGCCAGATTTCGCGGAGTTTCGCGCCGGTGCGGGCCTGTTCGCGTTCGAGCCACCGGTCGAGCCGGGCCTGTTCGTCCGGGTAGGGCGAAGCCGGGTCAATGACGACCAGTTCCGGACCGCCCACGATGTAGCAGTTGGTATGCGTCGCGGGCGGCAGAGTCGGCGTCCTGACCGGGAAGACCACGACGCCGGGGCGGAGGTCGATGGTTTCGGCGGATTCGCCCCTGGCGTAGGGCGAATCGAGAAAAAGTTCGGTCAGCCGGGCGAAATCGCGGTTGCGGGCGGCGGGTTCCTCGACCCATCGGGCGAGTGAACGAACGGAATGCAGCGTCGGCGGGGTCAACAGCACCGTGCCCGCGCCCCACGCCGCGAGCGCGGCTTGGGGCGTCAGCCATTCACCGTCGGTCATTTCGGCTTCCCACATCCGCGGTTCCTGGTCATCGGTCACTTCAAAGGCGAAAAAACTCGTGTCGAAGCGGCGCGGCAGTCCGGCGGGCGTCACCCAGCGACCGGCGGGAATGAATCCGGCGGCGGCGATTTGTACGCCGTGGCGTTCCCGGAAGTCGTTCCATTCAAGGCGGTTCTCCATCAGTTCGGCTTGCCGAAAAAGCCGCTCGGCGTGGGTCATCGGCGCGGCGGACGCGGCGAGCAGCACGGCGGCTTCCTCGAAAACCTCGCGGACGGCGCAGGCGACGCGCGCGGCGTGTTCGGGATCGTCGGCGTCCGCAACCGGAACGTCGGCGTCGGCGTCTTCCATCCGTCCGCCGGGAAAAGCGTGGAAACCGCCCAGAAAGAGGGCCGTCTCGGCGCGTCTCGCCCAGAAAAAAAACCAGTCACCGGCGGCGTCCTGCCGGATCAGAATGACGGCGGCGGCGGGTTTGGGAACGACGATGTTCATCGGACTTTCGTTTCGGTGGGTTCAAGATCGCAGGCGGGCGCGTCGGCGAGGAGGGGCGAACTGGCGACGTCCTCGAAGGGCGAAACCGGCGGGACGTGGGCCAGTTCAGCTTCGAGCAGGGCGTACTGCCGGTTGAAAACGGCCCCGATCAGGAAAACGAGCGAAGTGAAATACATCCAGATGAGCAGCACGATGCCCGCGCCGATGCTGCCGTAAATCCGGTTGTAGGTGGCGAAGTTCGTCACGTACACGCCGAACCCGAACGTCGAGACGATCCAGAGCAGCGTGCCGAGCACCGCGCCGGGCAGGATGTGCGCCCATCGCGGCGCGCGACTCGGCGCAATCCGCAACAGCAGCACCATAATCAGAAACACCATCGCGAAAATGACGCCCCAGCGTCCGGCGACCCACGCGCTGCTGAAAACGACCCGGCCCTGCGACCAGCGGGTGATGACCCGCTCGATGGCCGCGCCGATGGTGGCGGCGACGGTGACGAGCAGCAGCGGAACGCCAATGATGAACACCATTCCGAGACTCATGCCCTGTTCGCGCCAGAACGACCGCCGGGGCGTGATGCAGTAAATCCGGTCGAGCGCACGGGAAAACGTTGCAATCAGGCCGGTTGCGGGGAGGAGCAGGACGAGGAATGAGATCCAGAGCAGGTTGTTCGGCGCGCCCTGAAACAACTGCTTGAGGTAACTCTCGACGAGCGTGTAGCTGTCCGGGGGGAGAATGCGCCGCAACGTTTCCAGAATGTCGTACATGTTGTCGCGTCCGACGCGGGCAAAAACCGCGACGGCAAACAGCAACATCGGGAAAAACGACAGGATGAACGAGTAGGCGGCTTCCTTGGCGTAGCCGATGCAGTCCTTGTCCAGCGCGTCAAGGGTCGTTTTCCACAGTAATTTGGGAAGGTGACGCAGGGCCTGCATAAGAGTTGAGAATTGAGAATTGAGAATTGAGAGTTGAGAATTGAGAATTCTGGTTTTCGATTTTCGATTGAAGATTTTCGAATCGAAATCACGTGCCGGGGAGAAGTTGAATCCGCTCAACGGGATGCCCACGGAAATTCGCAGGCATTGGGCGGAGGTTCACATTCTCCATTCTCAATTCTGAATTCTCAATTCCTCACACGGCGGTGTTGTCGGGCACGACGGCGTCCTTCGGAATGATGATGATGCCGTCGCGAATGCAGAAAAAGTCGCCGTCGGCTTCCTGAATGCCGTTTTCATTGAGCAGCCGGACGTTGTTTCCGATGCGGACGCCCTTGTCGATGATCGCGTTGCGGATGGTGCAGAACTTCCCGACGCCGATGTCGGGGCGACCGATTTCGCGGTTCTGACGGAGCTCGTCGAGCGATTCATACTCGTCGGCCCCCATCATCAGGACATGATCGAAATTCGTCCCGCTCTCGATTCGGCTGCGAATGCCGATGATCGACCGCCGGATGGTGGATTCGTTGATGATGCAGCCTTCGGAGACGATTGAATTGATGATCTGGGCGTTGCGGACCTTCGTGCCGGGTAGAAACCGGGGCCGCGTGTAGATCGGCGACTCCATGTCGAAGAAGTTGAAGCGCGGCAGCACGTCGGTCAGTTCCATGTTCGCGCGGAAAAACGCGCTGATGGTTCCGATGTCTTCCCAGTACCCGTTGTAAAGGTAGGCGTTGACCTTGTGGTCGTTGATCGCCGACGGAATGACTTCCTTGCCGAAATCCACCCACGAGGGCGTTTCGAGCAGCTTTTCGAGCACGTCGAGCGAGAACACGTAAATGCCCATCGAGGCCAGAAACGGACGCCGCATGGCTTCCTCGCCCTCGAGACCGAGCACCGAGGTATCGACCCGCATCGTTTCGAGCACTTCGCCCTTCGGTTTTTCGCGGAATTCGACCACGCGGCCCTCGTCATCCACCTTGAGCAGCCCGAATTCCGAGGCTTCGTCGGGCGGAATCGCCGTCACCGCGACGGTGATGTCGGCCCCGCTTTCGCGATGGCGGCGGATGAACTTCTGATAGTCCATCCGGTAGAGGTGGTCGCCCGACAGAATCAGGATCGTCGAGGCATGCGTGCTCTTGATGTGGCGAAAATTTTGCCGGACCGCGTCCGCCGTCCCCTGAAACCAGTCGGGACTGTCCGGAGTCTGCTCGGCGGCGAGAATTTCCACGAATCCGTTGGCGAACTGGCTGAAACGGTACGTCCGGGAGATGTGCCGGTTGAGCGAGGCGGAATTGAACTGCGTCAGAACATGAATGCGGACGATCCCCGAATTGATGCAGTTGCTGACCGGAATGTCGATCAGGCGGTATTTCCCTCCCAGCGGCACGGCCGGCTTGGACCGCTCCTTGGTTAGAGGAAAAAGTCGCGTACCCTTGCCACCGCCAAGAATGACGGCCAGAACGTTGTCCATTTCATTGATCATGGAAGGCTGCTCCGTAGGGATCCGAGAAGAGCTTCGAACCTGTTGTATTTGAGACTTTTGAAGACCGTGGAGGAAACGGGAGGCGGCATCCTTGTGCATCCGCGCCGGACTGTCAAGATACTGCTTTCACCCACCCCAACCGTTTCCCGAAAAAGCCCGACCCTGACGATTTTGGGACTATTGAGACCTATTTTCCGAGACTCGCGGCGACGAAAGTACCAGCCAGTGAAAGGTCTCGTCATACCCATCAACGACGACCTCAACCTGATGGCCGGATTCCAAGTACCCCGGTTCAAACGAATTCCGGCATTCATCACCGTCGGCGACGCCGAGCACTCCGTCACCGAAATCAACAATGACACCCATCGGGAGAAACCACCGAATGCGTCCAGTCACTGACCGACCGATTTCAAACGCAGCCTTCAAGAATCCCCAGCGCCCCGCGTCGGCTTCAAGATGCGACGCCCACTCGCGCTCAAACTCATCCGCCGTAATCGGAGTCACATCCGGAAAACATCCATCGTAGTCGCACGCGCCTTCCGCCAAAACGATTCCCAGACCGGGATACGCGATATTCGAACCGATGCGGAATTTTGAAAATACGGTGACTTCGCGAATCGCAACGCCTTCCCGAGCCTCGACGTAGCGGATGCCGCTTTCGCCGATCAAGTCGTTGTCGTCATTGTACTTGTAGTACTTCACGCACCGCTTACTTCCCCTTCATCATGCTTCCGGCGATGCGCGTGGCGAGGTCGCGCGGCACGAACCGCGACGAAATCGACATCAGCGAATTGACGAAACCCGAGACGACCACGCTGTTTTTGCTCCGCAATCCCTGCATGGCGTTTTCGACGACCTGTTCGGGCGTCTGCGCGTTGCGGAGCATGTTGGTCGTCGCGCCCGCGCCCACCTGGGCCACGTCGAAGAACTCCGTCGCGGTCGCACCGGGGCAGAGCGCCATGACGTGAACGCCCTGGTCGCGGCATTCGTCCCAGACGGCTTCCGAGAAACTGAGCACGAACGCCTTCGTCGCCGCGTACGCCCCGAGGTACGGCACGGCCTGAAACGCCGCCGTCGAGGCGACGTTGATAATGGCCCCGTCCTTGCGGGCAATCATTCCCGGCAGGTAGCGGTGGGTCAGTTCGACCAGCGTCGTAATGTTGAGCTGGAGCATTTCGAGGTTGCGGTCGAGCGCCGAGTCGGCGAACGTCCCGCCGATGCCGAATCCGGCGTTGTTGATGAGTACATCCACCTTCAACCCGAGTTCTTCCGTTTCGGCGAAGAGTTCGCCCGCGGCTTCCGGCTTGCCGAGGTCCTTGGCGATGACGTCCACCGTGACGCCGTGCGCCTTGGCGATGTCGGCGGCGATGGCTTCCATCTTGTCCTTGCGGCGCGCGACGAGAATCAGGTTCGCCTTTTCCTTCGCGAACCGGCGGGCGAAACATTCACCGATGCCGACCGATGCGCCGGTGATAAGGACGGTCTTCCCGTTCCAAGAAGTCATAAACACTCCTTCGTGTCTCTGTGTCTTTGTGTTCTAAAAAAATTACCGCGCAATTTCCTCGCGGAAGTAGGCGATGGTCTTCGCCAGTCCCTCGTCGAGCGGAATGCGCGGCTCCCAGCCGAGCTTCTCGATCGCGAGCGAAATATCGGGTTTGCGTCGCTTGGGGTCGTTCTCGGGCAGTTCGCGGTAGACAATCTTCGACCCTGAACCGGTCTGGGCGAGGACCTTTTCGGCCAGTTCGAGCATGGTGAATTCGCCGGGATTGCCGAGATTCACCGGACCGACGAAGCCCGCCTCGTTGTTCATCATCCGCATCATGCCTTCGACGAGGTCGGAGACGAAGCAGAACGACCGGGTCTGCTCCCCCGTGCCGTAGATCGTGAGGTCATTTCCGCGCAGCGCCTGGCAGATGAAATTGCTCACCACGCGACCGTCGTGTTCCAGCATGTTCGGGCCATAGGTATTAAAAATCCGGATGACCCGGACATCGACCGCGTGCTGCCGGTGGTACTCGAAGGCCAGCGTTTCGGCAATTCGCTTCCCTTCGTCGTAGCAACTGCGCGGGCCAATCGGATTGACGTTGCCCCAGTAGTCCTCCGTCTGCGGATGCACCAGCGGGTCGCCGTAAATCTCCGAGGTCGAGGCGAGTAGCAGCCGCGCCTTCACCCGTTTGGCGAGGCCGAGCATGTTCATCGTGCCGTCGACGCTGGTTTTAATCGTCCAGATCGGGTTGGCCTGATAGTGAACCGGCGACGCGGGGCAGGCCAGATGGTAGACCTGATCGACTTCCAGCCGGATCGGCTCGATGACGTCGTGCCGAATCCATTCGAAATGCGGATGACCTTCGAACCGCCGGATGTTTGACCGGCGTCCGGTGAAGAAATTGTCGAGACAGATGACGTCGTTGCCCTCGGCGAGCAGCCGTTCACAGAGATGATTGCCGATGAAACCGGCCCCTCCGGTCACGAGAATGCGTTTTCCCATAGCGGTTGATTCTTTTCACTCGCCCTGATGCGCGGCGATCTGGACGGTCGAGTTCAGGACCGACAACACGTAGTAGACGACATAATATGACGCGGGGACCTGGTCGAGCAGTTCCTCGACCGAGGAAACCTGGGTGTGCAGCCGGTACCAGACGTCGTTGGCGGCGACGAGAAATTCTTCCTCGCCTTCCCATTGAAGTTCTTCCTGAAGCGGACGATAGACGGTGTCGCGCGAGATGCGCCCCTGGAGGTCGCGCAGTTCGTCCTGCATGCGGACGGCTTCCATCAGCATCGTCATGCCGGGCAGCAGAATGTCGCAGACCGTGCCATCGGTGCCCATCACGCGCTCGCCGCCCTTGAATTCAAACGTCCCGTCGGTCGGCGGCGGCTGAAACAACTGGTAAAACGCCTGCGCCCCGCCAAGCTGGCCGAGCGACGCGCTGCACAGATGTCCGCCGTCGAAGAAAATTTCGGAAAACGGGTCGCCGAAGGTGTCGAACACGCGAAGCGTCCCCGTCATGCGCGACCCGATGATCGTCTGAATGACCGTCGGCAGGTCGAAAAACTTCAAATTCCCGCTCAACTGCCGCTGGCGCTCCTTGCGCATGTTCTTGACGGTCGCTTCGAGCCGCTTGGCGAACACGTAGCACAGTTTCATCGCCAGTTCGGGAAAGGCGGAGACGATGCCGAGGAAATTTTCGCGGT
>JAAFHI010000763.1 GCA_013298335.1 Actinomycetota bacterium | reverse complement strand
CGGGGTGCCGCCGGGCGCGCCGGCGGTATGCGTCGGGACGATGTCATCCGTGTACCAATCGAGGCCGTATTTGCGCCCGATCTCGCCATTCATCTTGACGTCGGGCGAGCCAACCTTCTCGGCATCGACGAACGTCGCGAGCGAAAGCATGTTGGCCTCCGCGTCGAAGTTCACGACCGCCCGGCGGTTGTCGCGGGGAGCGAGCTGGGCGTGCAGCGTTTTCCGGGCGTCAATGGCGGCGGCGGTCGTCGAGGCGAACGGGGTCGTCCCGGCGGTTCCGACGTATCCGAAAACACCCTTGTACTCGCTGAAGATATCGCTGTTCACCTGGTTGGAAATGGCGCGAACGGCTTCGCCGACCGAGAGCGGCAAAAACGACTGCCGCGCATCAATCTCGTTCATTTCCTTGTCGGTCAGGTGAAAAGACGAAGATTTCCACTTGTTGAGGGAAATCTGCACCTTGTCGATGGTGTTGTCCGAGAGGGCGGGCGGGGTGTTCGACGGGGTCACATCGGTCGCAGTTTTCGCGCGACTGACGGGCACGTCGATGGTTTGGCCGAACATCGCGGCGTCGTTGGAGTAATCCCCGTTGACGAGCTGGGGCAGGATGCACTGCTCGCGCAGCACCATCAGCCCTCGGGCGAGGATTTTGGGAATCAGGGTATCGAGCGAGTTTGACATGGAGTCCTCACGAGTTGGTGACGACTACCTTGCCTTCCGCAATCGCTTCGAGATTATCGGAGAGGGCACGGTGGTCATTTGCTTTGACTGTCCGGACCGCCCCCAGCGACCGAGATTGATTTGATGCTCCGCTGCCGCCGATCTGCGGGGCCGCGAAACATCGAGCGAAAATTTCGTTTTGCCGGAACTCGTCAACGAGGTTCGGGAGCGTCATCGGCTCGCCCTTCGCATTCGCGATTCTGGGGTTGCCCTGCGCATCGACCACGACGGCGCTGAATTCGCCGTCTTTCTCGACGACCTTGATGTGCTGCTTCATGTGGGGCAGCAGGAGTTCGGGCACGCCGGGAGCCGTTCCCGACGTGATGGCCTGAGTGAGCGCGGCGTCCACGAGGTATTTTTCAAGGCTGAGGCGGTACTTGTCCGCAATTCCCTTTGCGCCTTGCATTTCCTGTTGATGCTTGGTGATCAACTGCTCCTGAAGGGCTTTGTAGTTGCCGGCTTCCTCGTTGCGCTTCCGCTCGTCCTCTTCGGCTTTTTTGACGAGTTCCTTGTGTTTCTCGGGGTCAACTCCTTCGTACTGAGCGAGGGTCGCCTTCGTTTTTTTGACTTCGCCGAGAAGTTCGTCGCGATTGCTCAGCAATCCGACCACGAATTTCGGAACGAATTTGCCTTTGTGCTCCACATAGTGTTCGCGAAGCGACTCCGGCACTGCATCTTGTGAATCGTAGGATTCCTGCATGCTCTCAACTCCCTGAGTTGGTTTTGTGGTATTGGCGGACCTTCCGCTATGCTGGGCGTGTAGCACGAGTCTCTCCCCTCAGTGTCGCATGCGACACTCAGACGCCGTTTTTCAGGACAATCCCTGAGCTATGACCCTTGCTGAACGCGTTGAGAGGGTGATTGCGGAAATGGACGTGCTCGCCGCCGAGCTTCCCGGCATCCGTAACCATGCAAGACGATTTCAACTGGCAGTCCGCGACGCCGTCGCAGACGACCCAAAAACCGCCATCCTTCGCGCCATTCGGCGCAACCGGCATTCGGGGCGCGAGATTCAACGAGCGGTCAGGCATTTCCGGGGCCCGGTAATCCGCGTCGCCCTCGACGAGATGACTCGGAACGGTCAACTTGTCCGGCGAACGACAGGACGGACGGCGCTCTACTTCGAGCCTGACGAAAATGGGAAATAATCGACCCGATTCACAGAATGCCGCCTACGGACGGATGCTCCCGGCCTGGGAACTCGTCAACGACTGCTACGGCGGGACGCGCGCCATCCGGACTGCCGGCCAGAAATACCTGCCACAGTTCCCCGCCGAGAAAGATCCGCAGTACCGGGCTCGACTTGGGCGGAGCGTGTTCTACAACGCTTTCGCCAGAACGGTTGAGGGACTCGTCGGACTGGCGTTTCGACGTCCGCCAAAACTCGGCACAGACGTTCCGCTCCAGCTCGCGAAATTCCTTGAACGGGCCGACGACGCCCAACAAAACTGGATCGTTTCGCTGAAGCAGGTTTTCACGGCGGCGGTGAAAGACGGCCACACGTTCATGTTCGTCGATTACCCGCCACTTCCCGCCGCGGGCTCGACCGCCGCCGATACGCGCGGGCGGCAGCCGTACCTCGTTCACTACGCGGCAAACCAGCTCGTAAACTGGCGATGGACCGAGGAAAACGGTCGCAAGGTGCTCGACCAGGTCACGCTTCAGGAGTGCCTGACCGCGCCGGACGATGTTGACGATTACGAGGAAAAGGAAGTCGTTCAGTTCCGGGTGATTCGGCGGGACGGCTGGCAGATGTATCGGCTCGGCGAGAAGAATGCGCTCGTTCCTGTCCCCGGAATGGGCGGGCCAATGACGCTCGGCGAGATTCCGCTCGTCGCGGTCTACGGCAAGCGAATCGCCGATTTCGTGAGTCAGCCGCCGCTTGAGGACCTCGCGCACCTGAACGTTTTGCACTACCAAACACTATCCGACCAGATGGGACTGGTTCACAAAACCTGCGTGCCGATTTTCGTCGCAATCGGGCGAACCAACACGAAGGAAAGCCTTGTCCTGTCAGGCAATACGCTGATCGACATTCCCCTGAACGGGGACTTCAAGGTCGCCGAGGTTGCCGGCTCGTCCCTGTCCTTCATCGAAACCAAACTCAACTCGTTCAAGGCGGAAATGGCGGAGCTGGGGCTGTCGATTATCGCGAAAAAGCCGACAAACACTGCCACCGAGCGCCTGATCGATTCCGCCCAGGAGTCG
>JAAFHI010000245.1 GCA_013298335.1 Actinomycetota bacterium | reverse complement strand
ACTTCGAAAACCTCTTCCGCAACTTCGACCTGGCCGGCGGCCTGGCCGATTACTTCGGTGTCGATTTCTCGGGCCTTTCCCGTTCGCAGGCGGCCTATGCGTTCGTCGCTCGCGGCGCGGCCGGCCCCCAGGCCATTGACGGCATCGCGGGCAGCGACTGGACGACCCTTCAGGACGCCATCGACTATGCCAGCACGGTCTTCGGGAACGGAGATTACTTCTTCTTCCATCCGCAGTACGGCACGCTGTCGGCCTGGGGCAACAACGCCTCTTCCGACTACCATGCCTTCACCCTGTCGGTTCGCCAGCGCTATAAGGACCAGCTTTCCTGGGACTTCAACTACACGCTGTCGAAGTCGATTGACCTCGCTTCCGGAAACCAGAACTTCGGTCAGTTCGGCGGCGCGCTCGTGCTCAACCCGATCCGCCCCCGCGACAACCGGGCGTTTTCGGCGTTTGACGCCCGTCACATCATCAACTTCAACTCCTACTGGGAAATCCCGGTTGGACGCGGCAAGCAGTTCTTCGGCGGCATGAACAAGGTGGCCGATGCCTTCCTCGGCGGATGGCAGTTGACCACGATCTTCCGTTACAACTCGGGCTTCCCGATTGACGCGCCGTTCGATGGCCGTCGGTGGGCGACCAACTGGAACGTGCAAAGCAACGGCGTCCTGGTTCGCGACCCCGGTCTGGCGCAGGGCACCATCATCAACGGCATTCCCAATCTGTTCCGCGATCCGACCTTCGCGGCCCAGAGCTTCCGGAATCCGCGTGCCGGCGAAACCGGCGGACGCAGCGTGTTGCGTGACCCGGGATTCGTTTCGATGGATTTCGGTCTTGGCAAGAATTTCTCAATCCCCGGGACCGAACGGGTGAAAGCCCAGTTCCGCTGGGAAGTCTTCAACGCCACGAACACGCAGCGCTTCACCGGCGCGGACGGTTCGATCAACTACCAATTGGCTTCCGATTCCACGACCAGCCCCGCCGGACCTGGATTTGGTAGCTTCACCGGGATTCAGGGAACGCCCCGGGTCATGCAGTTCGCGTTGCGGATCTCGTTCTAACAGCAACGCTTTACCAAAGGAAAAAGAGCAGCGGTCTCGCGACCGTTGCTCTTTTTTCTTTTGGAATGACGGAGATGATCCTATCCGTTGGTCATGGTCTTGAGTTCGGCCTTGAGTTTCTGGATCTGGTCGATTTTATCCGTGACCTGAGTAAAGAGTTCCTGTTTGGCCTTGATGCCTTCGCCGATCAGAAACGCCGCCGCCTCCGAACGGCTGGCGAAAATTCCGGCCTCGACCAGCATCTCGATGGATTTCAGGGAATCCTCGGAAACGCTCACGCTCAGGTTCAGATCGCGGGTGGACAGCACGTTCTGAATCGCCGCCCCAATCGAACCGGGCAGCTTGCCGATGGATTCGGGGAAGTTTCGCGCCAGTTCCCGAACCGAACTGGTGATTTCCTCGATGGTGCCCTTCGGTTCTTCCGCCGGCGGCTCGACACTCTCGACCTTGATGACGCCGTCTTCCTTGCGCTCGACGACCACTTTGTTCTCTTCTGGAAATGCCATTGTTCGTCGTCCTTTCAAATTCGTTGGAAAAATTTTGTTGGTGACGTGGGTTCTACGTCGGTTGGCCGTCTTTCGTTTCCAATCCCTTCGGATGCCGATGAAAACAGTTCCGCACGTTCAGGAAAAGCGGGAACCATTCCACCGCTGGTTGACCGACCACATATAGCCTAAGTATAGTCTCCGCCATCCGCAAGTTCGGTCAGCATTGCGTGTGCCACCGCTTCTCGCGGCACTCTGTATGAAAGTACATCTCCAAACCGAGGTAGCTAGCCTATGCCTGGTGGTACGAACGAAGTCATGATGGACTTCTTCATCCGGGTCGTCGGAAATTCGCCGGAAGAGCGGTTCATTTACGTTGTCCGCGCCCAGAACTCGAAAGCGGCGCTCAACCTGCATATCAATAATATGGGGGATCGCGCCTGCATCGTCCTCGATGGACTTTCGGGCGAGATTCTCGAACGCTATATGGTTGACGGGAAGAAGACAAAGTAGTCCTTCACGTCACGGTTGATTTCTCCTACGGGAAGCCGATTCAATCGCGCTTCCCGTTTCCTTTTCATCAAAAAACAAAGGCAGGCGACGATGCCTGCCTTGAGGAAAAGGAGAAAGAAACACTCTATTTTCGCTTCTTGCGAACCATCTGCGTTTTCATCCCCCGGTGCGGGGTCGGCGTCGCCTGCATGGCCAGCAGGGCATTCTGGACGTTCGCATGCGTTCCGGGCGGTACGCGGAGCCGATAGTTGGCCGGAACGCTGTAGGTCAGCAGTTCCGGATTATAACTCCGCAGAATTTCAGGCGCCACGCCCGCCTGACTCCCCAGGGTCCGCAAATCAACGGAAGCCGTCACCGGCAGCATGTCGTAGCGCAGCGCGGGTTCGGGTTTGACGTTCTCGAATCCGTAAAAGGCCGGGTTCTTCGCAATCAGAATCATTGAAAGAATGATCGGGACGTAATTCTGGGTTTCCTTCGGAAGCAGTCCCTGCCGATGGAGTGACCAGAAGTCGTCGTAGCGGCTCCGGGAAAGCGCCCGCCCGACGTTGCCTTCGCCGCAATTGTAGGCGGCCATCGCCAGGAGCCAATCTCCGCCGAACCGGGTGTTCAGCCACTTGAGATACTTGGCCGCCGCGCGGGTCGGCTGCTCGATGCCGCCGCGTTCGTCGATCCAGGCGTTCTGGGTCAGTCCGAAACGCGCCCCGGTGGACGGGATGAACTGCCAGATTCCGTAGGCCGCGGCGGTCGACATCGCATTCGAACTCCACCCGGACTCGGCCTGGGCGAGCCAGACCAGGTCCTGCGGAACGCCTTCCTCGGCGAAGATTCGGCGGGCAATCGGAAGATACCGGCCCGAACGACGCAATCCGTTGGCAATCGTTCCACGTCCGCCGCCGCGGGTAAAGTAGGCCAGAAAACGGCGGACTTCCGGGGTCGAGGCCACCGCCGTGAAATCCAGGTTCCCAAAAACCTGCACATTCGACGCGACGGCTTCATCCACCTGAATGTTGTTGAGCAGATCGAGCGGCGACGGGGTGAACTTCTGCTCGCCCCACCCGAGTTCGGTCTGCTGCATCTGCCGGTCATACTGCCGAACCCGTTCAATCAATTGCAGATAATAGGCGTTGAGCGCGGGATGCGCCTTGGCCCCGCTGCCGGATTCGAGCAGCACGTCGAGCGCGAGGTTGAAGTAATCGCGGGCAGCTTCGGGACGACTTTCATCGAACGCATGGGCCCCGAGTACAAAGTAGGCTT
This sequence comes from Actinomycetota bacterium, assembly GCA_013298335.1. Classification (GTDB taxonomy): domain Bacteria; phylum Acidobacteriota; class Blastocatellia; order Chloracidobacteriales; family Chloracidobacteriaceae; genus JAAFHI01. The sequence goes on along the minus strand of JAAFHI010000245.1, from coordinate 2,644 downwards.
CGGACTTGTCGGTCAGTTCCCTGACCCAGACCGGAGTATCGACGGCAGCGGCGGGAGGCGGAGGAAATACCGCATCCGAAGTCGGGTTTGAAACCGATTGAGCCCGTACGCCCAGCGGCCCGACCAACACCACTCCCATCAGGAAAATCGCACTGAAAATTCGCTTCATCAGAACAACCGTGTGCTATAAAAATGCGGATAACAGGAATTTGAACGACCGACGGCGCGAAAAGTTTCCCGCAACTGAAGCAGTCGCCCGAAAAATCCAAATTTTCGGATAGCCTACTCCCGATGAGTGACGTTCGCAAGACACTTGGGAAAGTTCGCTTCGGTCGGGAAGATCACCGCTCGGTCTTTTTACCTTCCCGCATTTTCCTTCGAATCGGATTCATTCATTCATTCCCGAATCGAATCCACGAAACGCGGCACATCCTGAAGCGACTGTCCCGGATTCTTCTGCTCCTGATTCTTTTCGTCCTCCCGGTTCAAGCCGGACCGGTCGAAACCGCTTCCCTTCAGGCCGACCCGCCCCGCCCCCTCCCCTGCCCGACCTGGCAGTTCCACGCGGGCGACGACCCCGCCTGGGCCCTTCCAACGACCGACACCCGAAACTGGCCGGTACTGACGATTTATTCTCAAGCCGATCTGAGGAAAACCTGCGACGACCGGCGAATGACGTGGCACCGGCTGGAAATCCGGATTCCTCCGGGTACTCAAAGGGAAATGTCGGGAATTCCGTTCGGCCTGCTGGTCCCGCGGGTTCGCGGCCTGGCAACCGAAATTTTTGCGAACGGCACCCTCGTGGGCAGCTTCGGGAGTTTTAACCCGACGCCCATCGCCCATACCAAAACCGAAAACGAAGTCGTCGTCATTCCCGCCAATCTCATCGGAACGGACGGACGGCTCATCATCGCCATCCGCCGATGGGTGAACCCGCTTCCGAGCGGCAAGCTGCGCGTCTTCGCCGATATTCAGTTCGGGTTTCTTCCACAGGTCGAGGCCAAAGCCCGCGAACTCCGGGATGCCCGCCTGTTTGCCGATCTCCCGGTTTTCTTCTGCGCCCTGTTCGGAATCGCGGTCGGCCTTTTCTATCTTCAATTGTGGATCTCGCGACGCAGCCAGCGCGAATATCTCTGGTTTTGCACCGTTTCGATGGCGACCGCCCTCAATATGTTTTTTCTGACGACCTGGTGCGAGGATTGGCTGTCCTTCACCATGCAACGGGGCCTTTCCCAGATATTCATGCACGCGGCGGCGCTGTGCGGGATCGAATTCCTGTGTGAAATCTTTCACCTGCGGCGCAATCGCTGGCTGAAGGTTTTTCAATTTTCGCAACTGGCCTGCATGGCGCTGATTCCGCTCGCACCGGGGATATTCCTTTTCGGGAGCGTCAACAGCCTCCGCTATACGCTTTCGACGCTGATTTTCGCCGCCATCGCCCTGCGGACGCTTTTCCGGCAACTCCGAAAGGGCAACCGCGAAGCCCGCACCCTGTTCGCCGGCCTTTCCTGCATTCTATTTTCGGTGCTGTGCCAGGTCACCCTCATCGCCCTGCCCTATTCGACTCCGCTGAAGGTCACCCTGTTTCTCACGAACGCCCCGAATTACGGCCTGACCTTCTTCATCTTCTCGATGGCGGTCATGCTTTCGACCCGGTTCGTCAGGGCCTACAACGAAATCGACACGCTCAACCGCGACCTCGAACTCCGGGTCGAGGAACGGACCAACGCCCTCGCCGACAAAAACCGCCAGCTACAGACCAACCTCAGGCAACTTGATGCCGCCCGCAACGAGGCCGAGGTCCGCAACGTTGAACTGAACCGCAAGAACGCCGAACTGCTCGAATCGAAACAACAGGCCGACCGCATCTTCTCGGCGCTCGCCGAAGCCCTTCCGGGAACGATTCTCGACGGCAAGTACCGGCTCGACGAAAAAATCGGAGCGGGCGGATTCGGCGCGGTGTTCAAGGCCACCCACCTCGGCCTCAACCGTCCGATTGCGGTCAAGGTCTTCAAACCGATGCCGGGCAACGACAGCGCCAACGCCGTCGAACGTTTCAAGCTCGAAGGCATTTCGGTTGCGCGCCTCAATCACCCGAACATCATCAACGTGATCGATTCGGGGATTTCACACGAGGGCATCGCCTATCTGGTGATGGAACTGTTGCAGGGCCACACGCTTTACGACGAGGTTTCACGAAAACGCCCGCTCTCGCTCCGGCGCTGCATTCAGGTGCTGGTGCCGGTCTGCCATGCGCTGGCCGAAGCCCACCGCAACGGCATCATTCATCGCGACATCAAGCCGTCCAATATCTTCATCAACCGGAACGTCGAGGGCGAGACGGTGAAAGTCGTGGATTTCGGGACGGCCAAGCTGCTGGATGCTTCGGGCAGCGAGGAATACGAACGACTGACCGCCACCGGCGCGCTCATCGGAACGCCGAACTACATTTCCCCCGAGCGCATCGGCGGCATGGACTACGACGGACGATCCGACGTCTACAGCGTGGGCGTGATGTTCTACCAGATGCTGTGCGGTCGGGTGCCGTTCCAGTCGAACGAAGGCAATTCGATGAGTGTGCTCTACGCCCATCTCAATACGCCGCCACCATCCCCGCGTACCTTCAACCCGGCGATTGCGCCCG
>JAAFHI010000455.1 GCA_013298335.1 Actinomycetota bacterium | reverse complement strand
ATGTGCTCTTCCGATCTCCTTCGGCCTCCTCGAAAGCGGTCAGGTCCTTGCGTTGCAGATTTTCAATCAGGGCGATTTCCGCCACCGCCCGGTCGTCCACATCCATTTCGATGCAGGGCAACTCGGACAGTCCGGCCATCAGGCTGGCCCGGTAGCGGCGTTCGCCGGAAATGATCATGAAGCGGCCACCGACCTCGGCGGGCCGCACCAGGAGCGGTTCGAGCACTCCCTTTTCACGAATCGAGTTGGTCAGTTCCTCGAGGTCACCGAATTCGACGCGCGGCTGGGCCGGATTCGGTTCAAGCCGGTCGATCGGAATCATCCGTCCCACCGGCGCACCCGTTCGTTGCCACAGGTCCTCGACATAATGCGCTTCATGGCGCATGCGAACCGTCGCGGGCAATCCACGTTTAGACACGTTTCAAAACCTCCTCGCACAACTTGGTGTATTCAATTGCCCCGCTTGATTGTGGCGCGTATGTAAAGATGGACTCCCGATAGGCCGGGCTTTCTTCAAGCCGCACCGATTTGGAGATCACGGTGTCGAACACCTTCTCTCCGAAAACTTCGTAAATCTGGTTGAAAATGTCGCGTGCCAGCGCCGTCCGCCGGTCGTGAAGGGTAATGACCACCCCGAGAACCTGAAGATTCGGATTGGGCCGGGCCTTCACCTTCTCGATGGTTTCGAGCAGGTCGTCGGTTCCTTCCATGGCGAAATAGGACGACTGAATCGGAATGATGACGTGGGTCGAGGCTACGAGGGCGTTGACCGTAATCAGGCCGAGGGTCGGGGGCGTGTCGATGAGAATGCACTGATACTGCTTCCGGAGCGATTCGAGCCGGTCCTTCAAACGGTAGGGCGCGTCGAATTCGCCGACCAGCCGGGATTCGAGCTTCGCCAGACTGATGCGGGCCGGAAGGATGTCCAGTCCCGGGACCGTACTCGGCTGCACGATTTCCGCCGCGTCGAGCTTCATGTCGGTCAGAAACTCATAGGCGGAATAGGCCCCGGCATCGTGCGGAAGATAGGAGAGGGTGCTGTTGGCCTGCGGATCGAGGTCGAGCAGGAGGGTTTTCATTCCCGTCCGGGCGAGGCCGGCGGCGATGTTGATGGCTGTCGTGGTCTTCCCGACCCCGCCCTTCTGATTCGCGATGGCCAGAATCATGCAGGGTTCGGGTCGGGGTGTTGTTCCATTTCCGTTTCCGTTGGTCATGACCCAGAACTCACATTTTGTAACGATCGATATCCGATTCGTCAATCTCTTCCGGCCACTCGAAATCCATATCGTCTCCGTCCTCTTCTTCCCCTTCGGCGGGGGCTGCCTTTTCGGACGAGACCGAACTTGAACTCTGGAGGACCGCTTCATTGACAAAAATCGGGGCGTCCGCGCGAAGGGCGAGCGCAATGGCGTCGCTCGGACGGGCGTCGAGCAGCACCATCTGCCCGGAAACGTCGAGTTCGATCACGGCGTAGAAGGTGTTGTTCTTCAGTTCGGTCACGACAATCCGGCGCACGTTGCCCCCGATCTGAACGATCAGGTTGCGAAGGAGGTCGTGGGTCATCGGCCTCGGCGGCGACACCTTCTCGATTTCGTACGCAATGGCATTGGCCTCAAACGGCCCGACCCAGATGGGCAGAAGGGTCTCGCCGTTGACGTCCTTGAGAATCACGATCGGCGTATTTGCCGCGGGGTCGATGATGAGTCCCCGAATTTTCATTTCCCGTTCCATAAGAATGCATCCTCGTCGCCGCTCATCAAGCGAAAATTTTGTATAAAACGTTGAGAATCAACGTTTTGCCTTCTTTGTCGGCGCGCCGACATTCAACTGCTCCGCCAACATTTCGACGGCTGCGGACCGGGCCGAGTCGGTCACGACCGCGCCGCCGATCATCCTGGCCAGTTCCTCGACCCGCTCGGCATACGACAGTTTCAAAATCTCGGTCTGGGTCCGTCCGTCAGAAACCCGCTTCAAAACCCTGAAATGAGCCCCGCCAAAACGGGCGACCTGCGGCTGGTGGGTGATACAGAGCACCTGCTGCCGCTGACTCAGCCGCTTGAGGCGACTGCCGACCGCTTCGGCGACCCTTCCACTGATGCCGACATCCACTTCATCAAAAACCATCGTCCGGGGGACATCGGTCGGGGCCAGAATCGTCTTGATCCCCAGCATCAACCGGGACAATTCACCGCCGGAGGCGACTTTGGCAAGCGGACGGGGCGGTTCGCCGGGGTTTGAAGTAAAAAGAAATTCGACGTCTTCCTGTCCGTGCGACGTCCATTCACGTTCATCCTGAATCGAGAAAGGCCGGATTTCGACGCCGATCCGGGCGTCTTCGAGCGCCAACTGCTTCAATTCCTTCACCAGCGCCCCTTCGAACTTCCGGGCCGAACCCTGGCGACGGGCGGTCAGATTCCCCGCAATCCGGCGGTATTCATCGGCGGCGGCCTGCGCCTCACGTTCAAGTTCGGCGATGATAGCATCCTGCGCTTCGGTTTGGGACAACTCGGCACGAAGTTTTTCAAAAAGCGCCAGAACGTCTTCAACCGAAGGGCCGTATTTTCGCTTCAACTTGTCGAGTTCATTCAGCCGCTGATCCACTTCCCGAAGCCGCTCGGGAGAAAAAACGATCCCGTCGGCGTAATCGCGGAGAAAATACCCGACCTCTTCAACGGCATAACGGGCCGACCGCAGCGCATTCAACTGCTCCTCGGCGGAACCGTCGATTCCGGCCAGTTCCTCAAGCCGGCGAATCGCCTGGGCCATCAGCGTCAGGGCCGAGTCCTCCCGGTCGTACAGCAATTCATAACTGCCCGCCGCCAGAAGCGTCAGCCTTTCGGCGTTCGCGAGCCGCGCCCGTTCGGCTTCCAGTTCGGCGTCCTCGCCCGACCGGGGCCGGAGCCGCTCGATTTCCTCAAGCTGAAAATTCAGCATGTCGATTCGGCGCAACCGCTCCGCCTCGCCCTGCCGGGTCGCCTCGATGTCGATTCGAATCCGCCGCAACCGCTGGTGGCATTCGGCGACCCGGACGGCGGCCTCGGTCAGTTCCCCGAATGAATCGAGAACCGAAATGTGCGCGCCGGGATCAATCAGGGTCTGCTGATCACCCTGCCCGTGAATATCGACCAGAAAGGGCCGAATCGCGCGCAACAGGTTCACGGTGCAAAGCTGGTCGTTGATGAAGACCCGCCCCTTCCCGGCCACGGTCACTTCCCGACGAATCAGCAGTTCGTCGTCGCCGCAGTCGAATCCCGCATCCTCCAGCACCCCGGTCACGCCTGGATGCCGGGGATTGTCGAAGACCGCCTCGACGAACCCCTTGGATTCCCCCGAACGAACGAACTCCGGAGACGACCGGCCGCCGGCAATCAGGCCCAGGGCGTCAATCAGAAGCGACTTTCCCGAACCGGTCTCACCCGTTAAGATGTTCAGGCCCTCTCCGAAATCGACACGGAGACGCTGCACCAGCGCGAAGTTGACGATGTTAAGCGACTTCAGCATGCGCAAAAACTGCTAAGTTATTGATTATTTTGAACTTCGACGACCGAATCACCGGAGCGTTATGGCGATTGTAAGTAGTCTTGAAACGGAGTACAAGAAACTCCTGACCTCAATCCGCACACTTCTGCCGAACATCCCGGCGGAGTCCCTGTACTGGAAGCCGGAACTGGCCTTTCACGATTTCGACAACCGCTCGGCGGGCGAGTTGTTCACCGAAATCGGAGGAACGATCGAGTACGTCGGGAATGGCATTCTCTCGAACTTCTGGGATCACGCCGCCGAATGGACCATGCGGGAATCCCTCCCGGATGCCGCCGCCATCGACGAATACCTCCAGGAAGTCTCCGTCATTCTGGAAACTTTGTTTTCAGTTATTTCCGATAGCGATATTGAGAAAGTACTTTATCTTCCGAATCCCAAAAAGACGACCCTTGGCGCGCTCCTCGTGGAAACCCTGACCGAAGCGGCCCACCTGCGGGGACAGGCGTTTGCCTGCCTCCGCGTACGGGGTGAGGTCCGAGTTCGGGCCCTCAGGTAGACTTTACGGAATCCGAAAGGTCAGTTTTTCGCTTCCAGAGTTGAATCCGGCATCCATGACCCGGACCGACAGGAAGTGGTCGCCCTTCGCCAGCCCCGGAATGGCTAAGGTAAAGGATTCGTTCCGACCGTCCAAAACATTGTCCACCGGATAGATCGGCGACCAGTTCCCACCATCGACCGCGTATTCGACTTTTTTAA
>JAAFHI010000374.1 GCA_013298335.1 Actinomycetota bacterium | reverse complement strand
GGCGTATTTCGGATACTGGTACTTCACGCCGGTGCTTTCCGAGAAGAACTTCACCATATCGGCGATGTTGGCGACCGAGCGTTTGCCGTCCTCGTAGTTTCCCTTGTAGACGTAGGAAACGACCGGGATGTCGGCGTATTTCTGCTCGACGGCGGCGAATTCGCCGACCGCGATGGAAATGAGGTAGCTCGCGTGGGGCTGATCCATCTTCCAGTGGACCGTGTGCGTGCCGTCGGCGTTGTCCTTGTCTTCGAGTTGGCGACCGTTGCTCACCACGGTGTATTTCTTCTCGACCGTGGCGGTCATTTCGGACGTCGCCTTGTCGTTCGGGAAGTCGTAGCAGGGAAACCAGTTGTGGTTGTACTGCGTTTCGCCCTGCGACCAGATCTGCATCGGCAGGTTCGGCTCGGTGGCCGACGGCTTGATGAAGACGAGGCCGTTGCCGAATGCCCCGAGCAGGCCGCCGCCCGCCTGCTGTCCGGCGGTGTCGTAGGCGATGACGAGGGTGACCGTTTCGCCCATCGCGTACTCGCGGTCGAGATCGACATACACTTTTTCAATGTCGGACTTCATTTCGAACTTCAGCTTTGTCCCGGTGCCGGACGTGATGCTCGAAAAACGCATGGTCGCCCCGGCGTCGAGTTCGACCCGGCGGAGTTTCGGGACCACCGGCCTGAGCGTGATGGTGGTCGTTCCCGTCACGGTTTCCTTCGCCCAGTCGAAGCGAACGTCGATTTTATAGTGCTGCACGTCGTAGCGACTGCCCCGCATCCACTGCGCGGGGGGTAACGGTTTGACTTCCGGTTTGGCCGCTTCCTGCGCCCGCGCGGGCAGGCCCGACAGCAGGCTCGCCGTCAGCAGGAACGCGGCGGCGGTATGTTTGAACGAGAACGATTGCATTCGTAACTCCCCGTCGTGATGTAGGTTGGAAGATTCGTCCCGGAAGACGGAACGAACGGAAATAGTGGCAATCTTTTTTGCGTCGTGCCACTGTTTTATTGCAGAGTGCGCCAGCCGACCGGAAGTCGGCCCCGTCGGCCTCGGGAAATGAAGGCCCGCGCGGTTTTTTTTCGCTCTCGACCCATTTTATTGAAGGAGTCACCGTCGTCCGATGGAAGTCGTTACCCCGGTTTCGGTCAATGGTTCTCACGTCGCGTCTCCGCTCGGATCGGATTCCGCCGCCATCGAACTCGCCGAGCCGCGTCTCCCGGTCGAAAGCCGGGGCGCGATGCGCGGGCTGATGCGGGAGATGCTGATGTTCGTTCCGAACCTGCTCAAACTCGCCTACCGGATGGCCCGCGACCCGCGCGTTCCGACCGCCGACAAGCTGGTGCTCGCGGCGACCATCGTGTACGTGATTTCACCGCTCGACCTGATCGCCGACTTCATTCCGTTTCTCGGACAGGTGGATGACGCCTATCTGCTGGCCGTGTCGCTGCTCCGGCTGCTCAACCGGACCGATGCCGAGGTCGTCAACGAACACTGGAGCGGACGGGGCGACATTCACCACGTCCTGAACCGCATCATCTCGATCGCGACGTTCTTCCTGCCGGGCCGCGTCCGGCAGGCGCTCGTCGGGAAAACCCAGTAGCAGGTGTCGGGTGTCGGGTGTCGGGTGTCGGGTTTCAGGTTGATACAAAGTTTTGAATTTTGAGTTTTCGGCCTCAAGTTCAAAACGAATTCCAGCCAGGAAATTTAACACTGAAAACTCAAAACCGGTTTTCACCTGAAACCCGACACCCGATACCCGAAACCTGTTATGGAACCTGAAATCGCGCCAACCACCAGTTCCGAGCGACAGGAACCCGCCAAACGGCGGACGTTTTACCTTGTCGTCGTGGCGCTGGGCCTGATTGGCGCCGCGTTCGGCTGGCAGTCTTACCAGACGAGTCACCGGTTCATCCTCTATACGCAGTTTCCCGACGCGGACGGGTTGCGTCCCGGTTCGGAGGTCCGGATTTCGGGCGTGAAGGTCGGCGCGGTCCGGCGCATCCGGTTTCTCGATTTCAAAAAGCTCGACGCGGATACACCGCTCGTCGAGGTTGAACTCGGCCTCGACCGGTCGCTGGCGGGAAAGGAAATCTTCCTCCTGATCCATAAGGACGCGCTCGCGGCGCTGCGGTCGGACGGCGCGCTCGCCGACCGGGTTATCGACATTGATCCAGGCCGGGGAAGTTCGGTACTGATTTCCGAATTCGACCGGATTCAGGGCGTCGTCGAACCGAGTCTGAAAAGCGTTGCTGCAAGCAACGATATCGTCGCCGCCAACTGGACCGCGTTCGGGCAGAGTCTCACGCAGGTCCAGGAGCGGGTTGATCGCGGCGAGGGGACGCTTGGGGCCTATCTCAAACGGGGCGACATCCAGCAGAATCTCAAAGCCCTCAACGCCGAAATGGAGGAGTTGAAAAAACAGATTGCCGATCCGAAGGCGTTCGGGACCCTCAAGCGGGACGATTTTCGCTCCCGGCTGGAGCACGTCAAAACGCTCGCGAACCAGCTCCGGCAGGACGTGGATCAGGGGAAGGGCAGCGTCGGGAAGTTCTCGAACGACGGCGGGGCCTTCCGCGACCGGGTCAACCGGCTGCGCGATCGCTATGAAAGCATCAGCCGCCGGGTGACCGTCATCGAGGGCATGTCCGAACGCGGCTCACTCGGGAAATTCGTCAACGAGGAAAAATTCCGGCGCAATTTGCGCGAGACTCGTGATAATTTGAACAGAATCAATGCCCGGCTGGATAAAGGCGAAGGTTCCGCCGGCAAGTTTCTTGCCGAACGTCAATTGCAGCGCAACGTCGCGGATTTCGCCGTCGAACTCGGCAAAACCGTCTACGACATGCGCCAATCACCGTTCAAATACATTCGCCTCCGCTTTTAATAGTGAGTCTTGGGAGTCCTGAGAGTCTCGGGAGTCTGGGGAGTCGATGCCCGTGGTCCTTCCGATGACTCCCAAGACCCTCAAGACTCCCAAGACTCCCAAGACCTCCCAAGACTAAAACCATGAGTATTCTCGTCAATTCGAACACCCGCCTGATCGTGCAGGGGATTACCGGCAAGGAAGGCACGTTCCACACGCAGCAAATGAAGGCCTACGGCACGAACGTCGTGGGTGGCATCACGCCCGGCAAGGGCGGAACGACCCACGAAGGCATCCCGGTTTTCGACACGGTCGCCGACGCGGTCCGCGAAACCGGCGCGAACGTGAGCATCATCTACGTGCCGCCGCCGTTCGCCGCCGACGCGATTCTGGAAGCCGCGGAAGCGAAGATTCCGCTTATCGTCTGCATTACCGAGGGCATTCCCACGGTGGACATGATGCGGGCCTTCGACTACGTCCAGAAACAGGGCGTTCGCCTCATCGGACCGAACTGCCCCGGCATCATCACGCCGGGCGCGTGCAAGATCGGCATCATGCCGGCGCACATCCACATGCCGGGCCGGGTCGGCGTCGTTTCGCGCAGCGGAACGCTCACTTACGAGGCGGTACACCAGCTCACTGGGCTCGGTCTCGGCCAGTCCACCTGCATCGGCATCGGCGGCGACCCGATTATCGGGACGCGCTTCATCGACGCGCTCCAGCTTTTCAATGAAGACCCGGACACCGACGCGGTGGTGATGATCGGTGAAATTGGCGGAACGGATGAAGAAACCGCCGCCGAATACGTCAAACACCACATGAAGAAGCCGGTGGTGGGCTTCATCGCCGGTCAGACCGCGCCTCCGGGCCGCCGGATGGGCCATGCGGGCGCGATCATCGCGGGCGGGAAGGGAACCGCCGCCGAGAAGATGGCGATCATGACCGAGGCGGGCATCCACGTGGTGCAAAGTCCGGCGGACATCGGCGCGAAAGTCGTCGAGGCGCTGGGCCACTGAAGGGAAATGAAGGAACCGGAAGAGGAGAGAGCGGGAAGCGGAACGTGAAACGCGGTGGCCGGAAAACAGTCCGTGCCGGTCGTTTCATGCTCCGATTTTCCCATTCGCTCCTCTTCTTTTCTTTGCCTTCTTTCCCTGATTCGATTTTCAGGGTATGCTTCCCCTTTGCATTTTTACCGTTAGTGAAGGAGTTTTTCGATGGAAACCACGTTTGCAATCATCAAACCCGACGCGGTGCGGGCCGGAAACGCCGGTCATATCATCCAGCGCGTCATTGACGCCGGCTTCCGCGTTCGCGGGCTCCGGTTGACCGAATTGACCCGGAAGCAGGCCGAAGGATTTTACGCGGTCCACAAGGAACGCGGCTTTTTCGGCGAATTGTGCGATTTCATGACGTCCGGCCCGGTCGTCGTGATGGCGCTCGAAAAGGAAAACGCGGTCAAGGCCTGGCGCGATCTGATGGGCCCGACCAATTCGAAGGAAGCGCCGAAGGGCACGATCCGCGGCGATTTCGGCACGGATGTCGGCGAAAACGCCTCGCACGGCTCGGACTCCGCCGAGAACGCGGCGATCGAAGTGGCGTATTTCTTCGCCGCGAGCGAATTGCTGTAAGTCGCAACCGGAGCATTCCGGAATGAACGCCCCCGTTCGGCCTTCGGGTCGGGCGGGGGCGTCGCTTTTGGGGGAAGGTGTCGGGGGAAGAAAAGGTGTCGGGTTTCGGGTGTCGGGTTTCAGGTGAAAAGCTGATTGACCTGAATTGAACGGAAGAAAAGGTGGCCGGGAAGAAAAGGTGGCGGGTGGCGGGTATCGGGTTTCAGGTGAAGAAAAGACATTGACAGAATCCGACAGAGCCCAAAGGCTTTACCCGACACCCGACACCTTTATTTTGAACCTGATACCCGACACCCGAAACCTGACACCTTTGTTTTGAACCCGACACCCGAAACCTGAAACCTTTTACT
>JAAFHI010001047.1 GCA_013298335.1 Actinomycetota bacterium | reverse complement strand
TTGAAGGAAGCGGCATCTATCCCGTACGCCCCGGCACGGGTGTGTGCGAGGTCGTGGTCTTCACCTCGGACCACTCTGCGACGCTCGCGGATGTCTCCGTCGAAAGAATCCACCACCTGATTCGCGTCTGGACCGACCGTTTCGCCGCGCTCGGTGCGCTCGACTGCGTCGATTACGTCTTTATTTTCGAGAACAAGGGCGAGGCCATCGGCGTCACGCTCCATCACCCGCACGGACAGATTTACGGCTATTCCTTCATCCCGCCGAAAATCGCGCGCGAACTCGAACAGTCAAAACTTCATTTCGACAAGACCGGGCGCTGTCTGCTGTGCGATGTGATCGCCGAGGAATATCGCGACGGACGCCGCATCGTGGCCGAAAACGCGGGGTTCGTGGCCTTCGTGCCGTTCTTCGCGCGGTTCCCGTTTGAAGTTCATATCGTCGCGCGCCGCCACGCGCAGGCGCTGACCGATTTCGATGCGACCGAACGCCGCCTGCTGGCCGAGATGATGAAGACGGTCCTCACGGCCTATGACCGGCTGTTCGGGTTTTCACTGCCCTACATCATGTCGATGCACCAGCGCCCGACCGACGGCGGTGACTATCCGCACTACCATTTTCATATCGAATTCACGCCGCCGCACCGCACGCCGACAAAGTTGAAGTACCTTGCCGGGAGCGAGAGTGGCGCGGGGATGTACATCAACGACACGCTGCCCGAAGAGACGGCGGCGCGGTTGCGGGAATGCGTGACTGAATCCGTGTCATCGGTGAAATCCGTGGCTATTGATACTTCTGCATCCACGGACGTTCCTTTAGAAAACTCCTGAAATCGTGGGTCTTGATTCGGAAATCATCCATTGAGGCGGCCCATTTCGTGACTGTCTGGGCTTCGCCCGCGCCGAGTTTTTCGAGAAGCATTTTTCGAACCAGGCTGACGGTCCGTTCACCGAACCACATGTGTTCAAGTCGTTCGATAATGTCGGCGGCGGCGGTCGGGTCGAGGTGGCCGCGGGCGACGAGCTGTTCGAGGCCGACGCGGAAATGAACGAGCGGCTCCGTGCTCGGACGAAAGGGCGGCTGGGCTTCGTGAATCATCGCGACCTCGTCGTCGCGGAAATCCTCGGCTTCCAGAAACCGTTGATAGACCTGGCCGTAGCCGTGTACGCCGTGCGTTCGCATCTCATACGCGCGAATCGCCCCCATCGACGACAATCCCCAGACTTCCCAGCCCTTTCGAACGGCCCGCAGAATTTCGGCATGGCCGACGGAGAGCGTCTGGTGAAAGACGCCGTCCACGATGACGATGACGCCGGGCGGTTCGGCGGCGTCGAGTTTTTCGATGTCGCCTCGCCGGACGGGCGGTAAAAAGCGCAGGTTTTCCTCGTCGCGGCACAGTTCATCGGCTGCGCTCGCCGCCGTTGGTCCGATGTAGAGAAAACACTTATTGGACAATGGATTTGACATGGTCTCTCAGGCGGCGACCGACGCGGGCGTTGACCTCGCTGAAGGCTTCAAGGCGCGGCACGACGATTTTCACGATGACGACCGGATCGTCCTGGGCACTCAAAACGACGCGGAAAACGTGGTGAATTCCTTCTGCGGCGAGCAGTTCGCGAAACCGTTCGAGGCAGGCATCGATGGTCGCTTCGGGAGGCGTCTGGTCGGGGATGTCGTCGAACGCGACGGCGTTTTTGACGCGGGAATAATTCGCCACCGTGTTTCGCGCGCGTTTGAGGCGTTCGGCGGCGGTCAGTCTGGCGTACCGCCGGTGGCGTTCGGCCAGATCGTCGCGACCGCCGTGGATAAAGGAGAGGCGGCTTTGCACGGCTTCGCAGACGGTCCGGACGGCGGAAATCGCGGGCGAGAGGTGGCAGGCGGTGCCGCCGTTGACGAACAGCGGGTCTTCGTGGTCGGGATCGGAAATCGCCGCCGAAAAATGCGGCAGGTCGAACGGATTCGGACGGTAGCGCAGGTGCAGGACGAGTCCCGCCGCCGCGACTTTTTCAAAGACGTCGGCAACGTGCGGCGGACAGGTTTCGGGAAGGACCAGCCGCGAGTCGTCCCGGACCGAGTGGAAGGAATTGATGTCGCGTTCGACGACTTCGGCCAGACCGTGCAGGGT
>JAAFHI010000267.1 GCA_013298335.1 Actinomycetota bacterium | reverse complement strand
TTCGGGCTGACCGCCGACACCTTCTGGTGGCTGAAGGCGATTTCCATCGCGGCCATGTTCGCCCTCGGCTGGCTGACCTACCGCCACGCCCGGACGACGCGCGACCTGCCGCCGTCCATCGCCGGACTGCTCGCCGCCGCAACGCTGCTGAGTCCGGCATTCGTTTTTCTGGCCACCTCGACGCTCATGGCCGAATGTCTCTTCGCGGCGCTCCAGATGGGCGCGGTCGTCCTCGCGGAACGCGCCCTCGCCGCCGAACGGACCGAAACCGCCGCGCGAACGATCTTCGCCGCCAGCCTGCTCGCCGCCTTCGCCTTCCTCACCCGGAGCGCGGGCATCGCGCTGCTCGCGGCGCTTCCCCTCGCGGTTCTTCTTCAGCGCCGTCCGCGACTGCTGATTCCGTTCGCGCTGGCCTGCCTCGCGGTTATCGGCCCGTGGCAGGTCTACACCGCGCGGCAGCGGGCGGCGGCGGCTCCCGATCAGCAGGTCACCAGTCAGTACGGCTCGGTGTTCTGGCACCGGACCGCCCAGCCGACCGCCGCGCCGGTCGGCGTCCGCGATCTGCCGGGACGGGTGTGGCAAAACGCGACCCTCGTCGCCGGCAACGTCATCGGCGGACTGACCCTGCCGGCCATTTTCCACAGCGCGCCCGAAAGCGGGCAGGAAACCCTCGGCATGACCGGATCGGTCGGACTGAGCCCGGATTTTATGGGATTGGGCCGGGGAGCGACGGGTACATCCATCGGAATGGTGGCTTTTTCGCTGGTAATGACTTTTTTCGCCTGCGTCGGATACGGCGTGACCCTCGGGAATCGCCCGACGCTCGCGGAACTGCTCGTCCCGCTCTCGCTCGGCGTCACGCTCCTCTGGCCGTGGTGGCCGTTCCGGTTCGTACTCCCGCTGTTTCCGTTCATCCTTTATTACATGGCGATTGGCGGTCGGACGATCGGCAAGGCGATTTTGAAAAAAACCGACGGGTGGGCCATCGGACGGATTTTTCTGGTGACGATCGCCGCCCTCTCCGTCTATGACCACGCCGGTTACCTGACGGCTCGCTTCGGCGTCCTCCCGAACAACCAGCCGGACTGGATTCGACACTTCGAGGCCAACCGGACGGCCATGCGCTGGTCCACCGAACACCTGCCCCCCGACGCCGTCGCCGGAACCGACAACCTCGCACTTGTGTATCTCTTCACCGGTCGTAAAACCACCGGCGAATTCACCGAGCGCTACTACGTGAAAACGACCCCCGCGACGGAACTGCCGGACGGGTCCAAAACGCTCTTCTCGGCCCCGGAATTCGACGGCGTCAGCGTACTCGAAATGCCACCGCCAAAATGAATGCGGAATGCGGAATATCGAATGCGGAATAAAGAGCGAGGCTATTCATTCCGCATTCGATATTCCGCATTCCGCATTTTCTTTTAGGCCGCCATCGCTTCGCCGAGGGTAAACCGCCCTTCGTACAATGCTTTGCCGACGATGCACCCCTCGATGCCCGCGTCCGCGACGGCGCGCAGGGCGTGAATGTCGGCCAGCGAACCGATGCCGCCCGATGCAATGATCTTCAGCCCGGTCGCCCGCGCCAGTTCCGCCGTGCTTTCGACGTTGACGCCGGTCAGCATCCCGTCGCGCGACACGTCGGTATAGATGATCCGCTCGACGCCGAGCGCACCCATCGCCAGCGCCGTTTCAATCACGGGTCTGGCCGTGTCGGTTTCCCAGCCGTGGGTCAGGACGTTGCCGTCGCGGGCGTCAATCCCGATGACAATGCGGGCCGCGCCGTGCCGGACGACGAGTTCGCCGACGAGTTCGGGTTTTTCGATGGCGACAGTTCCGAGAATCACCCGCGCCACACCGAGGTCGAACAGCGTCGCCGCCTGCGCCGCCGTCCGGACGCCTCCGCCGAACTGCACCGGGATGTCGAGCGCCGTCACGATCTGCTCCGCCGCGCGGAGATTTTCCGCGTCCGCGTCGTCAAACGCCCCGTCGAGATTGACGAGGTGGAGAATCGTCGCGCCTTCGTCGCGCCACCGCAGCGCCATCGCCCGCGGATCGTCGCCATAAACCGTTGCGCTGTCCTTCGCGCCCTGCCGCAGCCGGACGCACTTGCCGTGTTTCAGATCAATTGCCGGAAGAATGTGCATGAAGAAGAAGAGAGAGGGGATGGGGATTGGGGGATGGGGGATGGAAATCTTTTGAGCGACGGGTTTTCCGAACCCATCGAGTTTTTGCGAATGTGACTTTTACGATCCGGATGGTCCACCCGCACCTGCGGGTGGCCGCCCGTAGCCCCCGGATGATGCGAGTCTTCGAGCGAATCCGGAGACTTGAAATGCCCCCTCAAGAAGAGGGCAGGGCATTCAAGAATCTCCCTGTTTTGAAGAAGAACCGGGGTTCTGGCTGGTTTTCCAAACCTGTACCGTCTTCCCCTTCATTCGAAGTATGGGGGCGGTCATTTCCTGAAGCCGGATGACCATCTTCACCTTCTCCGGATAAGGCAGCGCCGCCAATTCCTTGCGGCGACGTTCCTTGGCGGCAAAAATCCGATCCAACTCCGCTTTTAACTGATCCATATCCGCCACCTTTCCTGGAGATGATGCCGAGTCAGCGTTTCGGCAAGGAATCCCGTATCGAGTTCCGCCTGTTCAGAAAACAATCGTACTCGGTTTCTGTCTTTTTCCCTCCCGGTCTGAAGACAGATAGCGACGAGATGTTCCACACGCAGCACCCGGGTCGGCACATCCTCATAAAAAACATCCCTCGCCGCCGCCAAAGCCTCTTCCAAAAGCGGAGAATATACGGGCAAGAACTGCACTGGAATGCCTTCAATTTCCACAAACTCGCTGACCGCCTGGTACCCTCTATGGCGCAACGCCTCGTACAGCGGCGTCAATGTCACAAGACCGCTTGGCGTTTCCGGAAGCACGACAAAAATATCCAGATCGAACGTCACCGTAGGCTCGATGTAGAACAACGCCCCCATTGCTCCGCCAATGGCGTAACGGCTGAGTTCTCCAGCCTTTTCAAGTTCGTTCAAGACCCGCAAGGCTTCCTTCATATCAATCCGACCAACAGGGATTTTTCATTTTTGAGCGGCAAAATGCACCGCACGATACACCGGGTCGCTGTCGAGCGCCTTTTTCAACGCCGCCCGGGCCTCGGCTTTTTCCTTGGCATCGCCCGGAAACCATTGATCGAAAAAGGCCCAGCCGTCAGCGGCGCGTCCGGCGTAGGCGTACCCGATGGCAATTTCAAAGACCATTCCGGGCAGGGCAAAGTCGTTTCTGGCCGATGCCGTCTTTATCCGTTCGAGCGCGGCGGAGTCAGGAAGAAGTTCCGGGAAACGCGGATTGGCCGGGCGGTAGGCCCCGCTTGCGGCGTCATACTGAAAAATCACCGCCGGAGACGGCGAATTCATATTTGAAAGATGATGAAAATACCGATACCGGTCGGAAACAGCGTGGATTTCCGCCACGCCGTCTTTATTCAGATCGGAAAATCCCGCCTCCGCGACTTCAAAATCTCCGCCCTTGAAAATCAGCCGGGGTGTATCGTCCAGCGCGGCCACGAGCGTCGCCGCGTCGCGGTACGTTTCCTGTGCCACAACCAGATGCGTTTTGCCCGGCGCGAGCGATGTGACGACATATTTCGCCGTGCTGCCGTAGCAATCGTCCTGCGTCGAGGCGTCGTCGAGCGTGAGCAGCGTCCGTCTGGCGCGCTCGACCGTGACGAAGGTAAAGGTCGTCCGCTCACCGGTCATCCCGCAGGAACTGTTCACGGTTCGCGTCCGGAGCCGGATGACGAGGTCGCCGACGCGGATTTCATCCGCTTCGGTGAACTTCAGGTCGAGTTGCCGGTTCGGAGCGTCTTCCGTTCTCGCCACGACCGGCGGCGGTGACGACAACTCACGCGGAATGAACCGTTTCCGGCCAAGTTCGCCAACCACGAACGCCCCGCCGACCAGCGCGACCGCGAGCAGAAATTTCGTTGAGGTTCGCAAACCCATCGCCGGTCACCGTTTCCTTTTTCAAATCGCGCCATCCACCGGCAGCCTCAGATGTCTTCCGAGAAATAATCCGAGTCGATCCGCTTGATTTGGAACGTCGTGACGGTCGCCACGCCGACGTTGTAGTCGATCATCAGGTTGGCGAGCGTTTCGCCGTCAATCAGCACGATTTTACTGCCGATAGCCTTGACGTACTCCTGCGCTTCCTTCGAAAAGCGCGACGTGGTGAGAAAAATGCCTTTTCCGGCCCGCTGCCCCTGCAACGCCCCGGCGAACTGCTGCACATCGGGCCGACCGACCGTGTGTTCGGTCCATCGCTTCGCCTGCACAAAGATCACGTCGAGGCCGAGTTTGTCTTCTTTAATAATGCCGTCAATGCCGCCGTCGCCGGTTCGACCAATCGCTTGCCCGGCGTCTTCGAGCGAACCGCCGTAACCCATAGTCACCAGCAGTTCGACGACCAGCCTTTCAAAAAATGCAGGGGTGCATTGTTTGATTGTGTCGAGAATCTCGGAGGCAAGTTCCGCCCTGATTTGCTTGTAGGCGGTCTCGATCAACTCTTCCGGCGTTTTTTCGATATTCGGGGGCGCTGAATCGGCCCCGGCGTCGTTTTTTCCCTTTGTCGTCTTTCCTGGGTGCAGGAACTCGCTGAACTCAGGAAACTGAGTTAAAAACTTGTTATCGACTCGCTGAAGGTTTTGATTCAGGACGTTTTTCCCGCGCTCCGTCAATCGAAAGGTTGCCCGCTTGGGAGAATCAAAAAGTCCGGCTTTTTTCAAATACCAAGTCGCCCAGTGCGTACGATTTCGGATGAAAGTTGATTTTCCACTGGGAATCAATTTGACCTTTTCCTCTTCCGAAAGTGAGAAAAGTTCCCCCAGATGAACGACGGCTTGCGTTAGCGTCGCTTCGCCTCCCGCCTGCTGAACAAACTTCAGGACCGGCAGCATCAATGATTGGTAATCCGGAATCCCCATCGCCCGTCTCCTCGAATAGCGTTTTTAATCCTTCAGGGTTTTAAAAATCAGCGCGGCCACGTTCCGTACCCACCGCGCCGGGCGTTTGTCGTCGGGCGCGATTACGCGATACGGCCCTTCCTCGGCGGAAAGCGGCTTGCCGTCCTTGCGGTCGGCGACGAGGATCACCCGGCTCGTGTAGGCCAGATCGAATTCCGCTTGCGCGAAAACCGCCCGGTAGCCGTCCTTCGCCTCGACCACGACGACCGCCGTCGTGATGGTCACAGCTTCCTTCCCGTGGACGCCCTCGCCCGCCCGCATCCCCGCGCGGCGCATCACGTCAAACAGCGACACGCCCTCGAACGCGGTTTTGCTGCCGTCGCGGTTCGTGACCGACACGGTCGTCCGGGGCAGTTTTGAAAATTCCTCGCCGGTCAGCGCGAGCGGCGTCACGCCGTTGCCGCGAATCGCCAGCGTTTCCACCGCGGCGGGCGCGGCGGCGGGGGTCTGCGCCTTCAAGGATGCACACCAGCCGAAACCTGAAAGCGCCAACCCGGCGGCAAGCACCAGCCGTCCAATCGGGCGAACCCCGTAACTCATTGAATTTCTTCCTTTTTCTTGAAGGATGAAGGATGAAGGATGAAGGATGAAGGATGAAGGATGAAGGATGAAGGATGAAGGATGAAGGATGAAGGATGAAGGATGAAGGATGAAGGATGAAGGATGAAGGATGAAGGATGAAGGA
>JAAFHI010000080.1:8367-9152 GCA_013298335.1 Actinomycetota bacterium | reverse complement strand
GGGATGATCTGGTGCTCGATGAATTTTCGGCGGAGAAGGGCGGTCTCCTCCGCCGTGAATATGTAGCCGAGATTTTCTTCCCACATTCTTTACTCCCCGAAGCTCAGTCAGCGGTGTCCTTCAAAAGCTGGTCTATTGAAAAACGTTCGAACTCAGGAAATCTTTGGAAATACTCGGGACGAATGCCCTCCAGCCACGGACGAAGCATTTCTCCTCGATACTCCACTTCAATACCAGCTTCGGTTTTTCTGAAAATGGCAAACAGGGAGTAGGCGTCCCGACTGTTCATCTCCTGATGCGCTCCCTCCTTGCAGAACGCGGCAAACAGGGGAATTGCCATTCCGTTATGGTCCCAAGGCATTTTAAGGAAATCCGGTCCCTGGAACCACTCAATTTGACCATGTGAGGGAAGATTTGGGAGATTGACCGGGTCCTCTTCCTCATCTTGAATCTTCGAGTACGTCGGGGTTTCGCTGAGTTTTTCCGGGGCTACTCCGGTCAAGTCCTTATCGTCCCAAGTAGAATCCGAAAAAGGGTATTCAAAATCAGGTGTTTCAAGAACCGAGAAAATCCATAGGACGTTGACCGCGTCGTTTGCTTCGTCGTCCCAGTACTGCGCGACGAACAGGGCCGCCGATTTGAGGCCGGGGTAATACTTGAAACGCCAATCCAGTGGTGGAAGAAGTCTCTTCTCAATAAATTTTCGGCGGAGAAGGGCGGTTTCCTCCGCCGTGAATATGTAACCGAGGTTTTCTTCCAGCATTCATTGCTCCTTGATGCTCAGT
>JAAFHI010000080.1:0-8357 GCA_013298335.1 Actinomycetota bacterium | reverse complement strand
TCCTTTCAGTATGTGTGTTCAACGCGACGAATTTGGAAGTCTTCGGTTCGCTTCAACTGGTCAAGCACTCCACTTTCAGCAATCTTTTCGAGTAGCTGGTCCATCGCTTTTCCATAAGCCGAGGTCTTTTGCCGAGCATCGGACATTCCATAATGTCGGTCATAAGCCTTCTCGTCGAACCCATGCGTGTTCATCATCTGGGCAAATCCCTGGTATTTCCAATCACCCGTATTTTGACGAAGGTCCTCAATCTCTGCCGGGTCAAAGTACGGATTCCCGCGCTGCCTGCGAACTTGCCGAAACGCATTCTCCTCGGCGATGACCTCTTCCAGCGTGCAAGGCCAGCCCTCGGACTCGCCTTCAGCCGCGTACTCCAAATTTTCATCGACTTGCTCTTTGTAGCTGCGAAGTTCAGCGGCTGACAGTGACTGTAAATCGAGATATCTGCTCTGGTGCTCCCAATTCGTTCGGTATTGCGACAAGGATTTCTCGAATTGCTCGACCGAGTTCAGGCACAGGAGGTCTGCGTCGATTGCAAACCCATAAAAGGTCTCATTCTGATGAGCGACGGCAAATTTCTCGATCTCGGCCACTGCGAATTTGACTAACTTCTCGATGTTAAACATGTGACTCCATTGGGCCTCTGATTACTCGGTGAGGAGATCGTCGCGAAGTTCTTGTACCAACTCATTTTTTAATGAATCGGGATAACGGTGAAACCAATCTGGATAAATCCCATCCAGCCACGGACGGAGCATTTCACCTCGATACTCCACCTCGATACCGGAAGGTTTTCTCCTAAACAGGGCAAACAATGAATGGTTTTCACGACTGCTGAGTCCCTGATCGGCCCCTTCCTTGCAGAATGCAGCGAAAAGTGGGATCGCCATTTCGTTGGGGTTAAGGGATATCCATTCATAGAAACCGTGGCTGGGGTCCATACCCCAGAGCCAATCAAGGTCATGGTGGCTCCCCAAACCTGGAAGATTCACGGGATCAGGTTCACCTTGATCAATTTTCGAGTAAATCGGAAAGTCATCTTCCTCATCGTCAGTGCCATTCAATTCTGACTCTTCAATCGTTTCGTCCGAAAATGGGTAATCAAAATCTGGTGTTTCCAGAACCGAAAACACCCAGAGGGGATAAACCGCGTCGTGAGCCTCATCGTCCCAAAACTGCGCGACGAACAGCGCCGCCGACCGAAGCTCAGTAAAAACGTCAAACAGATTTTCAAGGGCGGGGACAAGTTACTTTTCAATGTATCTGTGGCGGAGGATAGCCGTCTCCTCCGCCGTGAAGAGTTTGTCGCTCGGTTGCTCAGTCGTCATAGCTCCAGATTTCCGCGTCGGTATCGAGCGTTTCGAGGTAATCCTTCCTGACCTGTTCCTGTTGTTCCTCTTCGAGGTCGTCGAAGCCGCCGAAGAACTCGGGCCGCATGCCGTCCACCCACGGGCGGAGTTTCTTGCCGGGATAGGTGGTCTTGACGCCGTCGGCGGTTTTCTTGAAGACGGCGTAGAGCGTGTAGTTCTCGGAATCGTCCTCGTTGTAGTCGCCTTCGTTGGTATAGGCGGCGAACGCGCTCACGACGATGCCGTTGTCATCCCACTGACAGCAGGGTTTGCATTTTTCGTCATTGTCGATGTCGTAGTGGTTCGGCAGGTCGGGCAGATTGACCGGGTCCGGCTCGTCGTAGGGCACTGCGTACGCCGCCTCGAAATCGGGTTTTTTCTTGACCGAAAATTTGAACTGGATGTGGATCGCGTCCTCGGCTTCATCGTTGTAGTACTGGGCAATAAACATTCCGGCTGATTGCAGCGCGGGGTATTTTTCAAATCGGCTCCGGACCGACGGAATCACCCGCTCGGTCATGATTTTCTCGCGGAGTTTCTTCGTCTCCGCCGCTGTGAACATCATTCCTTCTTTCAATTTGACCATCGTTTTTCTCCTTTTTTGAATTGGTCGTGATTAAGGGTCGAGGGATTCAAGGTATTCGGCCTTGGTCTTTGAAATCTCATCTCCGTCGATCCTCTCGAAAAACTCTGGGGCGATGCCGTCGAGCCAAGGGCGAATCATTTCTCCGACGTTTTCAACTTCTATGCCTTCGGTGGTTTTTCGAAAGATCGCGAACAGCGAATAAGCTTCCTCCATCTCCATTTCCTGATGACAGCCCTCGCGACAGAACGCGGCAAACGCCGGGATCGCGATTCCGAGGTCGTCCCAACGAATGAATTCGTGCGCTACAAGCCAGTCTTTGTTTATTTGTAAAGGCAATCCGGAAAGATTTGCCGGGGCAGGCTGCCATGGGCCGAGCGCGAGGATGGCGGCAAAATCGGGCGTTTCGAGAACCGAATAGATCAGCGATAGATGGACCGAATCGTAGGCAACATCGTCGTAATACTGTGCAATAAACATCCCCGC
Organism: Actinomycetota bacterium; assembly: GCA_013298335.1. Taxonomy (GTDB): domain Bacteria; phylum Acidobacteriota; class Blastocatellia; order Chloracidobacteriales; family Chloracidobacteriaceae; genus JAAFHI01. The sequence continues at coordinate 5,939 of JAAFHI010000080.1, read as the reverse complement.
CGATTGCAGCGTGGGATATTTTGCGAATCGTGTTTCCATCGCGGGGAGGACCCATTTTCGAATGAGTTTTTCGCGAAGCTGCTTCGCCTCCGCCGGGGTAAAGAGTTTCCCTTCGTCATTTGGCGTCATCGTTTATTCCTTTTTGTTCTGATGATTGGGTCGCGCCGTCAGGGCGTGACGATTCGGAAATTCGGGTCAAAGGTTTCAACGTTTGCAAAAACGGCCCCGAGCACTTTCGGGTCGCCTTCCGCCTTGATCTGGCCGGCCTGAATCAGTTCCGGGAGCGGTTTGCCGAGCAAGACCATCGCGAGGAACGCCGGGCGGGTCAGGGTGAGCGTCGCGTCGGGCTTTTTCAGGATTCTTCCCTTGGTGTTGTTGAGAACCGAGTTTGAAAGCTCCAGCGCCCAGGTTTCGTTGAGGTCGGTGAAGACCAGATTGACGCCCGCCTTGAGGCCGTCCACCTTGCGGTGATTGAGACGGATCGAGATGAAGTCGAACAGGAGTTCCAGCGGCAGGCCGCGCACGACGTCGGGGCCCTGACGGGCGGTCCGGTTTTGCGAAATGCCTTCGCGCAGTTCCCTGGCTGCGACCAGATAGGCGTTCCGCCACGTCGCCGCCTCCGACTGGTAGCCCAGTTGTTCCAGCGCGTCGGCCTGAAGCTCGCGAGCCTCGCGGTTTTCGGGATTGGCAAAAACGACGTGGTTCACCAGTTCGACGACCCAGCGATAATCGCCGTCGGCGAAGGCTTTCTTCGCAATTTCAAGCGTTTTGGCCTCGCCGCCCATCGCCGCCACGTACCGTTTTGAACTTTCGGTCGGCGGCAGCGGATTCAGATTCGCCGGGTTCCCGTCGTAGTAGCCGAGGTAAAAGGCGTAGACCGCGCGCAGGTTGTGACTGAGCGAGCCGTAGTAGCCGCGGGCGCTGGCGTCGGTTTCAAGTCCTTTGGGAAAGAAGTCGGCGTTGCCGATCTCGTTGGGCGTCGCGCCGCGATTCGCCAGATTCAGGGCTTCGTCGTTGATGAACCGGTACAGATCGCGCTGGTTCTCAAGATACTGCCGGATGCGCGCGTTTCCCCACGTCGGCCAGTGATGGCTGGCGAAGGCGACCTCGACGTCGGGGTACAGATCGAGCGCCTCGTTGGCGTACTTGCTCCAGGCGAGTGCGTCGCGCAGCTTGGCCCCGCGAATCGTGTAGACGTTGTGCATGTGCTTGGTCATCACTTCCGACAGGCACAGCGCCTTGCGCTCGGGAAAGTAGAACATCATCTCCGACGGCGCTTCCGACCCCTGCGCCATCTGGAACACGATGCGGACGCCGTCCACCGTCATTTCCTGCCCGGTTTTCTCGACCAGATCGGTCGGCGGAATCAGTCCGATGGTGCCGTTCGCCAGCGCTTTCCCGAGTCCGCTCCCGACACCGCCCTTTTCACCGGCTTCAAGCGACGTTCCGAACTGAAACGTGGCGCGCCGCGACATTGCGTTCCCGGCGAGGACGTTCTCGGCGATGGCGTTTTCCATGAAACCCGCCGGGGCGATGACCTTGACCTTGCCCGACCGGACGTCCGCTTCGTTGATGACGCCGCGCACGCCGCCGAAGTGGTCCGAATGGCTGTGGGTATAGATGACCGCGACGACCGGTTTCTTCCCGCCGATTTTCTCCATCGCGAAGGCGAGCGTGGCCTGCGAAATCTCGGCGGTCAGCAGCGTGTCGATGACGATCCAGCCGGTCTTTCCCTCCACCAGCGTCATGTTCGCGATGTCGTACCCGCGAATCTGGTAGATGCCGTCGCACACCTTGAACAGCCCGTGGGAATTGTTGAGTTTTTCCTGCCGCCAGAGGCTCGGATTCACGCTCGGCGGCGCGTCGCCGGTGATGAAGTTGAACCGTTTGCCGTCCCAGACGACCTGCCCGTCCGGACCGGGAATCGGCTGGTCGGGAAGCGTGGCGATGAGGCCCCGCGTGGCTTCGTCAAAATCGCGCCGGTCGTCGAAGTGAAGGTTCTTCGCGGTTGTACGGTTGGCGTCCTCGGTGACGGGGGTCGCCGGTTTCGGCTCGACTTTTTTGGGCGGCGTCGGCTGCTGCGCGGAAGCCGGGCGCTGGAACGCGCAAACGGCCATTCCAACGGCCAGAAGAATGGAACAGGTTTTCTGCATCGGGATAAAACCCCAATCGGATTGAAGTGGTAAAACCGGGCTGCGCTTTCTGGCTAACCGGATTGACGCGCGGAATCACGGTCGCGCGAGTTCAATCTGGCGCTGTCGTTCGGCGGGTGAAAGTCGGTGCATGTAGCATTCCAGCACGATGGGAATCCCCGTCTGCGCGCGTTCGCGGACCCACGGGAGGCCGAAGCTCTCCGGCGTGAGCGGCTGGTGCGTGTCAGCGTCGCCGCGATTGGCCGAGAGGTGCAGTTCGCCGATATGCGGGTACGCCTGAAGCCGTTTCCAGACCGCTTCCGAAAGGACATTCTGGGTGCGCTGGATGTGGATGTGCGAGACGTCCACCGCGAGCGGAATTTCGGCGTCCATCGCCCATTCGAGATCGTCGCCGTCGCCAAGCGGATAGCCGGGATACATCGTTTCCATCAGGATGCCCGCGTAATCGCCGCGTTCGGCGCGCCGTTTCCAGAGGTCGTCCAGTCCATGCTTCGTTTCAGGCGGATGCACCGAATGATGCGGCACGAGGCAGTCGGCCTCGGTGCTCCAGACGCGGCGGCGCATGGCACTCGTACAGAATCCGTGATGTGCCCGGTGGGTGATGCCCTGCCGTTCAATCCAGCCCAGAAAATTCCTGGTCGGCGCGTTTCCCGGCGTCAGTTGCAACCCGACCTCGCCGAATCCGACGAGGTCGGCGGCGGCGGATTCCATCGGGCGTCCCTGAAGGCAACTCATGGCCAGATAGAGCATGGGTGGGTGACTCCGGATTGTTTTGAAGAAATTAGCCCATATCCGGAGCGCTTTGGCGAGGATATGGGGAAAATGTCGTTCGAAGGCGGTGTGGACGGTGAACCCGCGCATTTCGTTCCCCACAGCCTCGCCAAAGCGCTCCGGCTGTGGGCTATCTTCTTTCATTCGAAAGCCGATTGAATTCCGTTTTGAACCGAAGCACCAAATATGTTTTGAAGAAAATAGCCCATATCCGGAGCGCTTTGGGGAGGATATGGGAAAAATGTCGTTCGAAGGCGGTGTGGACGGGGACCCAAGCATTTCGTTCCCCACAGCCTCGCCCAAGCGCTCCGGCTGTGGGCTATTTTCTTTCACCCGATAGCCGATTGAATTCCGTTTTGAACCGAAGCACCATTGGCGGAGTTCAATGATTTGGTTGTTTCGGCTACATTCAACACCATTCTGGAATCAACCGCATCAATTCAATTATGGAATCGAAGATTCAAATTTTCGGCATAAGGCACCATGGCCCCGGTTCCGCGCGGAGTCTCGTTCGTTCACTCGAAACGATGCGGCCCGACATCATCCTGATTGAAGGCCCGCCGGACGCGGATGACCTGATTGCGATGGCCGGACACGACGAAATGAAGCCGCCCGTGGCGCTGCTCGTTTACGAACCGGACCGCCCGTCGAATGCCGCGTTTTATCCCTTCGCCGAGTTTTCGCCCGAGTGGCAGGCCATTCGGTACGCCCTGAAAAACTGTGTGCCGGTCAGGTTCATGGATCTGCCGGTCATGCACCGGTTCGGGATGAAAAACGAAGCGCCCGAACCGGCTGCCGAAATCGAGTCCGCGGTTGACGTACAGGGCGAAACGGAAAGCGATGCGTTCGAATGCGACGATCCGCTCGGATTGCTGGCGCAGGCGGCGGGATTCGACGACGGCGAGCGCTGGTGGGAATACCTCGTGGAACATCGGCGCGAAACGAACGACGTGTTCGAAGCCGTGATGGAAGCGATGGCGGTGCTGCGTGACGAGGGCGTGACGCCGCGCGGACGCGACGCCGCGATGGAGGACATGCGCGAGGCCCACATGCGCCAGTCCATCCGCGCCGCGGGCAAGGAAGGGTTTCAAAAGATCGCCGTCGTGTGCGGCGCCTGGCACGCGCCCGCGATTGCGAAGACCGACGACAAGGCCGGGGCGAAAGCCGACGCCGAATTGTTGAAGAAACTGCCGAAAGCGAAGGTTTCCGCGACGTGGGTCGCCTGGACGCACAACCGGCTGAGTTTTTCATCGGGCTACGGCGCGGGCGTCGAATCGCCCGGCTGGTATCACCACCTCTGGCAGACGTGGGAGAAGGTCGGCGACGGCGACGTGACTTCGGCGGTGTCCATTCGCTGGATGACCAAAATCGCGCGGCTCTTTCGAAAGGAAGACCTCGACGCCTCGACGGCGCACGTCATCGAGGCCGTCCGGTTGGCCGAATCGCTCGCGGCACTGCGCGGCAAGCCCCTGCCGACGCTGACCGAAATGAACGAATCGGCGCGGGCCATCTTCTGCTTCGGCGACGACACGCCGATGAAGCTGATTCATGACCGGCTCATCGTCGGCGAAGTCCTCGGTGTGACGCCGACCGACGCGCCGACCGTGCCGCTCCAGCAGGACCTCGCCCGCGAGCAGAAACGCCTGCGGTTTCAGCCTGAAGCCGCCCAGAAAGTCGTTGATCTCGACCTTCGCAAACCGAACGACCTCGACAGGAGCCGGTTGCTCCACCGGTTGAACCTGCTCGGCGTCACCTGGGGACGCCTGCAACGGCACGGCGGCAAGCAGGGCACGTTCCACGAATTCTGGGACCTGCAATGGCAGCCGGAATTCGCCGTCCGGGTGGTTGAAATGGCGATCTGGGGCAATACCGTCGAGGAAGCCGCGTCGAAATTCGCCATCGACCGGGCCAACGCGCCGGACCAGTCCCTTCCGCTCATTACGCGCTTTCTCGGCGATCTGCTTCTGGCGGAACTTCCGCGGGCGGTGGACGCGGCCATGACCCGGCTCCAGGCCGAATCGGCGCTGTCGAGCGACATCGGTCACCTGATGGATGCGCTGCCGAAGCTGGCGGAACTGCTGCGTTACGGCAACGTCCGAAAATCCGACCTCGCCAGCGTGGGCGTGATCGTGAGCGGTCTCGTGACGCGCATCTGCATCGGGCTGGCCCCGGCCTGCGGTTCGCTCGATGACGACGCGGCGGCGAAGATGTTCGAACGGATGCTGAACGTGCATCAGGCGGTGACCCTGTTGGAAGACGCCGAGAAAATGACCGAGTGGCAGGCCGTGTTGCGGCAGTTGGCCGAGCTTCCCGATCTCCACGGCCTCATCGCCGGACGGGCGGTCAGGTTGCTGTCGGATGTCCGGGTCTTCACGCCCGAGGAAACCGCGACCCGGCTGAGTTACGCGCTTTCGGTCGCCGCCGATCCAGCAGCCGCCGCGGCTTGGATCGAAGGTTTTCTGAAGGGAAGCGGGACCATTCTCATTCACGAGGAAACGCTCTGGGGAACGCTCGACGAATGGGTGTCCACGCTGGCGGGCGAGAACTTCACGATGGTTCTGCCGCTGCTGGCGCGGACGTTCTCGACGTTCGAACCGCCCGAACGCCAGAAAATGGGCGAACGGGTCAAACATGGATTCTCGCGCGTGGCCGGCGTTCGGGCCGGCGTCGCGGATGATCTCGACCTTGCGCGGGCCGAACTGGTGCTGCCGGTGATTTCGACCCTGCTCGGACTTGACGCGCGACGCTGAACGTTTTTCGGAACTGTTCAGAGTCCCCCGCTTTAGCGGGGATAAATACGGACCACCTCAATCGGATAAAAATACGTCATGGAGGCTCACTTGCCTCGTGACGAAACGCCGAAACCGCTCTTTTCCCCGCTAAAGCGGGGGACTCTGAACAGTTACCATTTTTCGGAAAGGGAATTGAACCATGTCGGAAGCGGTGAGCAAGAACGAACGTCTGCGCCGGTGGCGGCTGATTCTGGGCGGCGACAATGCCGACGGCACGGGCTGC
>JAAFHI010000194.1 GCA_013298335.1 Actinomycetota bacterium | reverse complement strand
CGAACTCGCCAAGAAAATCGTCGGCGTCCGGCAGGCGACCGGCGATCTCTACGTTTTTCCGATCATTCTCGGAACCTGCATCGGGCGTATCGGCTGTTTTCTGAGTGGTTTGCAGGACGACACCTACGGCATTGCGACGAGCCTGCCGTGGGGCATCGACTTCGGCGACGGCATCCGGCGGCATCCGGCCCAGTTGTACGAAATTCTCTTCATGCTCGCGCTCGGCGCATGGCTCTGGCGGCGTTCCCGGGCGCCGTACCCGAACGGCCTGCTGTTCCGGATGCTGATGCTGGGCTATTTCGGCTTCCGGTTCGCGGTCGAGTTCATCAAGCCGCATACCTACACCTATCTGGGGGTGACCGCGATTCAGTTGGCGAGCCTCGCGGCGTTCATCTATTGTGCCGTCCAGATTTTCTCGTATCCGACCAGCGCCCAACCTGAGCCGATTGAACAAGGAGAGGTCGATGGCTGACCGTCCGTATCTGTTTTATGAACTCACGACGAGCGTCTGCTCGAAATGTCTGCGCAAGGTCGAGGCGAAAGTCCTCATCGAAGACGACCGGGTGTATCTCCACAAATACTGCCCGACGCACAAGCACCAGCGGGTACTGATTTCCACCGACGTCGAATACTACAAACAGCAGCGCAACTTCCTGAAACCGGGGCAGTTGCCGCTGACGTTCAACACGCCCATCAAGTACGGCTGTCCCTATGACTGCGGCATCTGCCCGGATCACGAGCAGCACGGCTGCCTGTCGCTCATCGAGATTACCGACCACTGCAATCTCGCCTGTCCGATCTGCTACGCCGAGTCGGGGCCGCACCGTCCGACGCACCGTTCGCTCGAACAGGTCGAATTCATGCTCGACTGCGTGGTCCGCAACGAGGGCGAGCCGGACGTGGTGCAGATCAGCGGCGGCGAGCCGACGATTCATCCGCAGTTTTTTGAAATCCTCGACGCGGCGCGGCGGCGACCGATCAAGCACCTGATGGTCAACACGAACGGCATCCGGATCGCGCAGGATGAAGAATTCGCGAAGCGGCTCGCGTCCTACATGCCGGATTTTGAGTTGTACCTTCAGTTCGACTCGCTGCGGGCCGACCCGCTGCGCGAACTGCGCGGGCTGGACCTCACGAGCGTCCGGGCGCGGGCGCTCGACCGGCTCAATTCACTCGGGCTTTCGACGACGCTGGTCGTCACCTTGAAAAAGGGGTTGAACGACGGGGAAATCGGCGAAATCGTGGATTTCGCATTGAAGCAGCCCTGCGTACGCGGGGTGACGTTCCAGCCGGTGCAGGTCGCCGGGCGGACGGAGAACTTCGATCCGGCGCGCGACCGACTGACGCTCGGCGAGGTCCGGCAGGAGATTCTCAAGCAGGTGCCGTGGCTCGCCCCGCAGGACATGATTCCCGTGCCGTGCCACCCGGACTGCCTCGCGATGGGCTACGCGCTGAAGGTCGGCGGGGAAGTGATTCCGCTGACGCGGCTGATCGACCCCGAGATTCTGCTCACAAGCGGCGGCAGTACAATCATTTACGAACAGAACCCGGAACTCCGGAAGCACATCTTCAACACGTTTTCGACCGGCCACTCGCCCGCCGGGGCGGCGCTCTCGCTCAAGCAGTTGCTCTGCTGCCTGCCGCTCGTGCAGGTGCCGGAAAGCATGGGGTACGAAAACATTTTCCGCATTCTCATCATGCAGTTTCTCGATTCGTACAACTTTGACGTGCGCTCGGTGAAACGTTCCTGTGTACATATCGTCCACCCGGACGGGCGGGTGATTCCGTTCGACACCTTCAACATGTTTTACCGCGACGAGGAGAAGGAAGCGCGGCTCAAGGAACTGAAAGCCGAGATGACGTGGGTTGAATAGAACTTTTCGGTGGGGCGGGCGATGAACCGATTCTTTCAAAAATGGAGAGCCTGGCGGCGGCGTCCGAAGCCGTCCACCGGGCGCATCCGGATGGGGGCGTACTTCAACGCCTGCCTCTGGTCGTCGGTCGGCTGGATCGTTCTGTCCGCGCTGGCGTTCGGACTCGCCCACCGCTTCGCGGTTCAGATTTCCTGGCGTGAGGCGCTCGGCATCTGGTTCGGCGGGATGTTCCTGATCTGTAGCGTCATCGAGTTCATCTTCGCCTACCGTCAGATGCGGATGTTCGCCCTTCAAAAAGTGTTTCAGGTTCTGGTGCTGTGCCTGCTGCTCGCCGGACTGTGCGGTTCGCCGGTGGCGGGCGTCGTGTATTTCATTGCACGGTAAGTGAGGTCGCGCATGGAATCGGACACCGTCGGGATTCCTGAAAAACCGTCGAAGCTGAATAAATTTGCCCTGATGGTCGGCGGTGCGCTTTTCGGCGCGGTCGGCGGTTTTATCTCGCTGTTCTTCGGCTTTGCCGTTGCCAGCCAAATACTGCCGAACGGTATTTCCGGGGTTGTCTTTTTGTCGGTTTTTTACGCGCCGTTCGTGATTTGGTCGGGGATCTGGGTCGTGATGGCCCATACCGGTCGGGGCCACGACTCTTTCCCGTTTTTCTCGGGCGGAGTGATCGGCGTCCTTCTTTTCCTTTTGGCTCACGGGCTTTGCTTCGCGGCTCTTCCGCCCTTCCGCTAAGTCATCTTTTTTCCGGGAAGAACGTCAAGGCTTTGGATATTGCGTCCGGCTGTGTAAATTTGCGCACTGAATAAATTCCGAGGACCACTTCGATGACCCCATACGCCAATCCGTACGGCCAGCCGACGCCCGCCCAGCCCGCCGCGCCGCCGAAAAAGCCGAGTGTTCACTTTGCCGTGCAGGCGATTGTCGGATTTTTCGGCTTTTACGCCTACGCGATGATTCTGCTGTTCATTGAAACGATCGTGGTGCAGATTTTTCCGATTGGCGGCGAAGTGGCGAGCGTGGCCGGGATGGTGACCATGGCGTTCTGGTTCCTGGTCGGCGTGGCGGGCACCATCTTTCTGATCGTTCGCTATCGGTGGTTCGGATTTCTGGCGGGCGTGCTGGTGGCCATCATCATGCCGTTGCTGCTGTTCGGTCTCTGTCTGGTGGTGGTGTTCGGTTCACTCGGAAAGTAGTCACTGTTCAGCCGCCGTTCGCCCTGCCCTCAAGGACAGGGCTCTTCAAAACAAGCCTCGTGAACGAGGCTCTGAAACCTGGTTTCTCGATTCCGGAGCCCCGTTCACGGGGCTTGAGAAGAAAACAGCCCTGTCCTTGAGGGCAGGGCGACATGCTGAACAGTTACGGAAAGTAAGAGGTTTGCGAAACCGCTGATGAGCATTCGTCTTGGAGATTTTCAACTGGACATCGTGTCGGACGGCACGTTCCGCCTCGACGGCGGGGCCATGTTCGGCGTCGTGCCGCGCGTGTTGTGGGAAAAATTCTTTCCCGCCGATGAAAAACACCGCATCACGCTCGGTTTGAATACGTTACTGGTCAGAACGCCCGACGAGACGATTCTGGTGGACACCGGCATCGGCGAGAAGTGGAGCGACAAGCACCGCGCGATGTACGGCATTGCCCACGAGACGACCGTGCCGAAATCGCTCGCCGCGCTCGGTCTCACGCCCGCCGACGTGACGATGGTCATCTGCACCCACCTGCATTTCGATCACGTCGGCGGCAATACCTTCCGCGACGCCGATGGAACGATCAGGCCGACCTTTCCGAATGCCCGGTACGTGGTCCAGCGCGAGGAATTCGAACATGCCCGCGCGCCGCACGAGCGTGACCGCGCGAGCTACATGAAGGAAGACTGGGAACCGGTCGCGGCGAACGGCCAACTGACCTTTGCCGAGGGCGTTCAGGACGTCGCGCCGGGTGTGACGGTCGTGCCGGTGCGCGGTCACAACGACTTTACCCAGTGCGTGAAAATCACCTCCGGGGGCGAGACGGCGTTCTACTGGGCCGACGTGCTGCCGACGACGGCGCATCTGCCCTACGCGTGGGTGATGGGCTATGACCTCTACCCGGTGGAACTCCTCGAAAACAAGAAAAAGCTCATTCCGCAGGCCGCCGCCGAGCACTGGCTGAATGTTTTCGAACACGATCCGGTCGTGCCGATGGGCTACATTGCGGAAACTGACGGCAAATACTCGGTCGTCGGCGTCCGGGAATAATCACTCAAGCAGAAAAGAGCCCGTGAACACCGGTCATCCCCCCGGTTTTCGTTCTTCTTTTCGGGAAATCGTGTTTTTTACTCATGCTCAAGCGTTTCATTCAGAACTGGGAAGTCAGCCTTTCGAAAGTCGATCGTCACCGCCGCGCCAGCGCCTTTGATTGGGGCCTCGAACATCTTTCGGACAACGCTACCTACCTTGGTAAAACCCTGTCGCCAGACGATTTCGCGACGCCGGGTGAGTTTCTGCGCGAGTACACGGCCCAGACCGTGCCGCGCAGCGAACAGTTTTACGCGCCGCCCGAGCCAATCCGCGACTGGCATCTGCACGACGACTGGCTGACCTTTCCGAGTTCGGTCGAAACGCCCCATGAAATGAACAACACGGCGTGGGTGCGCTACTTCCCGGTGCGCGAGCGTCCGAACGCGACCGAGCGTCCGCCGGTGGTGCTGGTCCTGCCGCAGTGGAACGGCGATCAGGCGAGCCACGTCGCCGTCTGCCAGGGCGTGAACGCCTTCGGCATGGCGTCGGTACTGATGCGCCTGCCGTACCACGGCAACCGGCGGCCCGACCATCAGGTCCGCGCCGACTACATGGTCAGCCCGAACATCGGGCGGACGATTCAATCCGTCCGGCAGGCCGTCCATGAAGTGAAGATGACGCTCGACTGGCTGGAAGGGCAGGGCTACACGAAATTCGGCGTCATCGGGACGAGCATTGGCTCGTGCGTGGCGTTCATGGCCTACGTTCACGACCCGCGCCTGAAAATCGCGGCCTTCAATCACGTTTCGAGTTACTTCGCGGATGTGGTCTGGACGGGCATTTCGACGAGCCACGTCAAGGAAGGTCTGGCGGGCAACATCACGCGCAACGAACTGCGCGACTACTGGACGACCATCAGCCCGTTTCCGTTCATCGGACGCATGAACCAGCCGGAATATCGCGGCCACAAGACGCTGCTCATCGCGGCCCACTACGACATGACGTTTCTGCCGCACCTCTCGCGTCAGACCTTCTGCGAATTCGAGCGCCAGCGCGTGCCGCACCAGGTGGCGTGGATGCACTGCGGGCACTACACGACGGGGCAGACGCCGTTCAAGTTTTACGACGGCTATCTGATGATCAACCACATGCGGAAGCACCTGAATCCGGGCGGCCATGTGGTCAAGGACGTGCTGAAGAAGCGGCTTCCGGGTGTGTTTAAGCGCAATCGTTGACCGGGTTTGTCGGTCGGGGGAACGGAAATGTTCAGCCCGGTCGTCGCCCTGCCCTCAAGGACAGGGCTATTCAGAAGCAAGCCTCGTGAACGAGGCTCAAACCGGTTTTCCTGATTTCTGAGCCCCGTTCACGGGGCTTTCAAGGGAAATAGCCCTGTCGTTGAGGGCAGGGCAGATCGCGGTTGAACAGTTACGGGGAACAATCGTTCCGCGCCGGTGTCGAAGGTTTCATCCACCTTTTCAAAGGAGCGATGAACCTGATGAAGCCGGAAACACGCGCACTTTTCAAACGCATGGCGACGGCGGGAGCGTTCACGATGCTGGCAGTCCGGTGCATCGTGATCTTTTCCGCCGATTTCTATTTCTTTCCCGGACACGCCGACTGGAAGCGGGCGTTTCTCGCCGACAGCTTCTTCATCGCGAACCTGCACTGGCTGGTCGGACTGTCGGTCGCGGGCGGCATCCTGCTGCTGACGAAAAATCCGTTCTCGCTCCCCGAGAAAACAATTCCGGATCAGGCGAACGGGAATGATGTCGCAAAGATCACCATCGGTATGTCCGGGGGGATATTCTGGCTCTGCTTCGGTTTTTGTGTTTACTCATCGGTGATCCAGGGGCACGGCGTTCGCGCCGCCGCGGAAAGGGGCAATCTCCCGGAGGTGGTGTTTTACACGCGCCTCGTTCCTGAATCGCTTCGGTACCGTTACCCCGGCGGTCAGGTTTCCGACTGCGGCCCGTTCGGGTTTTTCCGCGAAATGAAACAGGGGCCGAGTCTGGAATGCGGTCGCTCGCTCCTCCATCTGGCGGCACAATCCGGAAATCCGGCACTGGTTCAATATCTGCTGGATCAGGGATTTTCCGTGAATGACAGGGATAATTATGGCCAGACCCCGCTTCATTACGCCGTCAACATCAACTTTCGATTCGGCGAGGCAACGGTTCGGCTGTTGCTTGCCAGCGGCGCGGACGTCGAGGCGCGAGACGATCAGGGCCGGACGCCTTTGTTCTCGACGGTGTCTTCCTTCCGTGACCTTGAGTATTCACGCTTGCTGCTTGAACACGGCGCGCGGCCAACGGTTTCCGATCGAGAAGGGCGAACACCCCTGCACGACGCGGTCAATGGCTCGAATTTGGAGCTGATCGTGCTTCTGCTCGACTTCGGTGCCAATCCCGGCGCACCAAATGAAAAAGGCGTCCGACCGCTCGATCTGATTGGCGACAAGGCCGTTCACCGGATGTTCGAGACGCGCGGCTTCGAACCGCCGCCGTTCATGCAATATCCGTGGAAGTAATCATTTCTGTGAATGGTCCGCCGCTTTCTTCGTC
>JAAFHI010000415.1 GCA_013298335.1 Actinomycetota bacterium | reverse complement strand
TGACATCGACAACCACGGTTGGCCCCGATTCAGCTTCAATCCATTGCCAAAATTCCTCATGAGCAAGGACGAAGCGCCGTTTCCCGTTCGAGGATTGAAAGACGAAAACCGGCAACATGTCGTCCTGACTGAACCGGGCCTTGGCCGGACCGTAGATGAGGCCGACAAAGTGCAAAACCAGCGTCCGGGTCATCATCGTCCGCCTCCTTTCACCACGGCCTGCGTCAGAAAAATTTCGACGAGCGGGCGCATCGCCGTGGGCAGTTTCGGCAGGGCGGCACGCAGATCGGCCTCGGTGCCGCGTTCAAGCAGATCCGCCAGTTGCGCTTCGGTGAGTGTCGGACCCGGCACCGGCGTGAGGTCATTTTCAGGAATCCGCGTTTCCGGCACGGGCGTGCCGAGCGAACTCACCCGCACGAATCCGACCGTTCCGGCGGGAAGTTCGATGAAGGTCTGAATTTCCGTTCGAAGCTGAAATTCGGGCGCGGCGCTGTCGGCCACATCGCCGATGATGACCGCGCCGCTTCCGCGCGATTGCAGGTAGGCGCGGCCCAACGAAAACGCCGCCCGGCCAATCGTGCCGAACACCCGTTTCCAGCGCGACGACACGTCACGCCGCTTGCCGGAAAGGCCGTCCGCGCCGTCGGCTCCCAGCGCCTCGCCGCCAAACGCGACCAGCGTTCCATCAGGCCGCAGATAGCCTTCAACCTGAATGAACACGCGCTTTTCCGCGCTGCCGTTCACGCGCCCGACGAGTTCGGTTCCGGCTGGAACCGTGCCGCTCGAAGTTGTCACGTCGCGCATCAGTCCGAGCCGGACCGTCGCATTGTCGCGGAGAGTAAAGACCGTTCCGAGCAGCCGGACCGGCAGCAAAGAACCGAATCGCAGCAATGGCGCGGACTTCGCCGGGTTCAAAACCGGCGCGGGTAAAACCGGCTGCGCGGGCGGGCTCGACGGCGGCGCTTTCGATATCGCCTCCTCGAAAACCACCGACCGAAATGAACCTGACTGCGACACCGGAGCAACTTGCGGCGGAATGTCTCTCGGTGCGGGTTGAACCGGGGCGGAAGGGGTTTCAGCCGGAGGTTGAACAATCGTGACGGGCGGCGGTCCAGTGGCCACGCCGACGCCGGCCACCGGTGGCGTGGTCGGTTTGGCCGGATCGCCGGCGGGCGGCGTTGAACGCACCAGCCGGAGCGCCTCCGCCATTTCCTCCGAGGCGGCGCCGGGCGACTGACCCGCAGCCGGATCGCCCGGTTTTGAAGGTTCTTCCGTCACCGGGCGGCGTCCGGCATCGGCCTTTCCGCCGAAGAAAAACCACGCCCCGACAATCAGGATGACCACCGGAAGTACGAGCAGAAGGATGCCACCGAGCAAGCGTTTCGGGCGCTCCACGGGTGCGGCCTCACGCTCGAAGGCTTCAAGTTCGCCCGTCACGTTCTGCAACGGTTCATTTGTTGTGTCGTTTGGTTGCGCCATCGCTTTATTCCTTTCCTTTCCTTTCGTTCTTCTTTTCATTGACCGGTCCGCCGATAACCGCCGAGACCGGTTCGTCCGCCGCCGTCGCATGGCCGACCGATAGCGCCAGTCGTTGCCGGACGCCGAGGACGGGGATTCGAAACGACACGGCAAAAACGCGCGTCTCGCCCGGTTCCAGCAGACCAGTTTCCTTTTCCGAAAGCCGCCGGACGTCGGTGACGGGTTCTTCCTGAATCAGTTCTCCGCGCGGGCCGAAGGTCCGGACCGCGAGGACCGGCTGGGCATCGAGCAGCCGCAGGGCGCGGGCTGCGCCATTGCGGACGAACACCACGAAACTGCCGGTCCGTTCATCGAGCGCGGGACCTTCCGCGACCGAGAGTTCGAGGCCGTTGCGGGTGGTTTTTGAAGTACCGGCGGGCACGGCACGGTTGGGCGTTTCGCGCAGGAGTCGTTCAAGCGCATCCGGTTGGGGAGCCGCGACGGTTCGGACGCGACGCACCGCGGGCTCCGTCGGCGGGATCGGAACCGCCGTCGTTTCAGTCTTTTTCCCGACCGGTTCAGCCGCGAATCCGGCGGCTCGGCGGACATTCACGATTTCGGTCGGGTCATAGGCGACGTGGACGACATTCGCGTTCTGGGCCACGGTCGGAGCGGGATGAATGAACAGCGAGCAGATCAGGCCGCTCCGCATCTGGACGACCACCAGGGCGGTCGGCGGCGTGCCTGCCGGACCGGCAACGAAGGCGCTTCCCGGACGCAGCACGAGCGGGGCATGCGGCTGACGACTGGCCTCGTCAATCGCGACCCAATCGGGGTTGCCCGGATGGACGATGGCGAAGGCATCCGCCGCCGGAAACTCGATCAGGGCCACGCCGTTCCGGGCGAGGGCAAGGTGAAACGTCGCGGTCGCCGTATGCCGGATGACGACCTTTCCTTCGCCGCAGATGACGGGATCGTTGACGACCGGCCCGCGGCGACCGGGATAGACGAGCCGGGTCGCCCCGGTCACGATCACTTCGGGCAACGGCGGGGGCAGCGGCTCGATGATTTCAATGCTTGAAATCGGAGGCGTGACAACGTTCACCGGCGATCCGACGAGTATCGGCGGCGGCGGATTCCGAGGAGGCGACGGAGGCAGTACGCGCACGACCGGCAACGGTTGTCCGGCCTGAAATGCGGGCGTCACCATCGGCAGCCAGGGCACGAATACAGCCTGTCGTACCGGCAGCCGTTTCAGACGAATCGTTTCAGGTTCGGGCATCCCCGTCACTGAAGACCGGGTTGAAGTCCGCCCGGGGGCAAGCGCGGTCGTTGCCTCACGCTTGAAATAAGGCCGCGAGAATTGGGCAGCCCAAACCTGTGCGGGCCACAGGCCAACAGTGGCAATCAAAAGGAACAGTCTGGTCATGGGCGGCCTCCGCTCTCGGCGAAGACCATCGAAACAGCCTGGGCGCCGGCTTGTCCGCCATTTGCCCCGTACAGCGACGCCTTCGATTTGTCGGCCACGCGAACCGGTTCGGCGGCACCGTCACGCGGCGGAACCGCGACTGATTTCTTCTCGACGGCGCTGGCCGTGGCGAGTCGCGGACCGGGTTTTCCAAAACCGGCATTCGCGAGAATCGCCCTCACGTACCCTTTCGGTTCACCCTCGGGAATCCGGCCAAGGCGCTCGACGCGGCCTTCTCCAGCGTTGTATCCGGCAAGGGCGAGATCGAGTCGTCCGTTGAACCGGGCAAGCAGGTCGCGCATGTAGCGGCCCTGCGCGTCGATGGCTTTCACGAAGTCATAGCGTTCATCGGTTTGACGGTCGAAGGTAACCCGGAGTCCGTACCGCCGGGCCGTGCCCGGAATGAACTGCGCCGGTCCCGCCGCGCCCTTGTTTGAAAGCGCGAACTGCCTGAAACCCGATTCCTGCCGTCCCTGGGCAATGAGGATTTCGACCGGAACGCCGTAGCGGCGGGCGGTCGCCAGGTAGACGTCATCGAGCCACGGCTTTCCGGTCGTCGGCGCGCCATTCACCGACCCCAGCGACATCACCAGCAGACCGGCCAGCATCGCGAGGCGCTTGTATTGCCGACCTTTTCTTTCGTTCTTCTCTGTGAACATGCATCGTTCTCCTTTTTGGAACTCTCCCGCCATAACCAAGAGCAACCCGCGTGCCAGAAGCGCCACCGTCACGGTCGAACTATCGATTCCTCGCGCTGGTTTCCGGCTTCGGGGCGCCAGCCGCGCAACACCAGTTCATCAACCTGAATGAAGGGCTCGGGAATCGCGGTGCGGAGATGACCCACAAACCACGCCACCGGGCGGGTGCCGCCGGTCATCCGTTTGGTTGGGTCATCGTCGAAGTACCCCGCCTTCGCCACGGCGGGAATGCGGACGATCAGGGGCGGAGCGGTTTCGGTGGCCGGAACGACGATCTCGACGGCCAGCGGTTTCGGCCTGAACCGGACGAGCAGTTGCCGTTCATCCGCCTGAAAAACGCCGGACCGCACCGACTGGACCGTCCCTGGAATCAGACCCCGCTGGGTCGCCGCGCGTTCAAGTTCGGGGTAGCTTGAAATGAAATTGCCCGCGTCGGCTTCGGCGAAGGCCGTGCCCCACAGGCCAAGCGCCAGCGCCTGCGCCGATTCAATGCCGGTGGCCGTCTGGACGCTCGGAATTGAAGCCACCTGCTGCCTGAAGGGCGGCTCGGCCAGCCGCGGTCCGCCCGGGTCGGTCGTCACCCGCCGAACCGCGCCGATACTGACGGTGACCTTCGGCGAACGGCGGGTTCTTCCAAGGGCCACCAGACAGAACATCACCAGCAAACATGCGGTCATGGCGACCATCAGGGGATGGCGGGCCAATACTTTCGACATTGAACGGAAGATCACGCGGCGGCTCCTTTCATGGCTGTTTCGGACAGCAAACGGCGGCCTTCGGCGATGCCCCTCGCAACGGCGGCATCCGTTTCACCGACGACGGAGAGGAAGGCGAAAAAGCCGTCCACCGCCGCGCGGTAGTTCCTGAGATCGTTTTCGCGTTTGGCCAGATGGCCCGCGACCGCGTGGAGCGTGTCGCGGTCGAGACGGGTGATGCCGCGGCGGCATCAC
>JAAFHI010000113.1 GCA_013298335.1 Actinomycetota bacterium | reverse complement strand
ATCCTTCATCCTTCATCCTTCATCCTTCATCCTTCATCCTTCATCCTTCATCCTTCATCCTTCATCCTTCATCCTTTCCTATGCTGCCAGCAGTATCCCGTCTTGCCGGGGACGAGCCGCCGGCAGGGCGTCCCTTTTTTGGTCCGGGCGCCGCAGGGATGGGTTTCGCGCGCGATGGCGGTCGGTCGGTTGGGGGCGGGTGGGTCTCCGGCGGTGACCGGGGAGGGCAGGAACGGCGGCGGCGGGGCGGGAGCGGTTGAGACGCGCCAGCCGGTTCCGGCGAGGGTGACGAGTGCGCCGAGCAGGAGGCCGCCGCCGAGCGATTTCCAGGGCGGGACGTTGAGGCGGACGCCGCATTCGGGGCAGTTCGTCCCGCGAATGCGCTTATATATAAGGATGGCGGCGGCGCGGGCTGAACGGACCTCGCGCCAGGTGGCGGGAAGCGGCGCGGAGGCACCGCAGGCAGGGCAGAAATTCGGGTGTGACATCGGCTGGTGGCAAAACCTCGCTGGTCGAAATCGGAATCCGCCGATGGAAGAGCATGCCGCGTGCCAGAAACGGGCGGGGAAGCGGGAAAAACGGTTCAGTCGACCGCCGCCTGCCCTGCCCTCAAGGACAGGGCTATTCGAAAACAAGCCTCGTGAACGAGGCTCAACCCCTGTTTTTCAACTCTGGAGCCCCGTTATGGTCTTTGAAAAATTGTTTCGGTAATACGCGGTGGGTTTGATTCTGGAAAGGCGCGGATGCGCCGCCAGATAATAGCCGCGCCCGTCAGGGCGTGGTTCGTCCGGCAACCACATCCGGAGCGCCAACGGCGCGGCACAAAAGAAAATGGACAATGCACAATGGACAGTTGACAGTGCAGGAAAGCACCGGCGTTTCATTGTCAATTGTGCATTCTCCGTTGTGTCGCCGCTGACGCGGCTCACGAACGTTGGTTCAAATCAGAATATGTCTTTATTACCGGTTCAATTTTTCAAAAATCATGAGCAGGGAGAAATTCGGGAATCCCCATTATCCTGCCGCGTCTTTCTCTGAGCGCCGCCCGAAGGTTGACCTCGCCCGGCGCGCGTTTCAAAGTTGGCCGACCGCCTCCATTTCTGATTCCGTTTTTCTCCCGATTCATGTCCTTTACTGTTGCCACCTGGAACGTCAACTCGATCCGCATGCGCCTGACGCACATCACGGATTGGCTGAAAGCGAACCGCCCGGACGCCCTCTGTCTTCAGGAGACGAAGGTGCAGGACGCCGAATTTCCCTTCGAGCCGTTCGAGGATCTGGGGTACGTGTCGAGCGTCTACGGGCAGAAGTCCTACAACGGGGTCGCGATTCTCTCTTATGAAGATCAGCACGACGTGCAGCGCGGGTTCCCCGGCGAGGGTGAAGACGCCCAGCGGCGGCTCATCGCGGCGACGATTTCGGGCGTCCGGGTGATCTCGGTCTACATTCCGAACGGGGAAGGGCTCAAATCGCCGAAATTCGCCTACAAGCTCGAATTTCTCGACCGGCTGGAACGCTGGCTGGCCGAGACGCACGCCCCGACCGATCCGGTGGCGCTGTGCGGCGACTACAACATCGCCCCCGCCGACCTCGATCTGTTCGATCCGAAGGGAAACCGCGAAACGGTCATGTTTCATTCGAAGGAGCACGCCGTGCTCGACCGGTTGCGCGAATGGGGGCTGCGCGACGTCGTGCGCGAGGGACATCCCGGCGAGGAAGGGCTGTACAGTTGGTGGGATTACCGCACCGGCGGATTTCCCCGCAATCGCGGCTGGCGCATCGACCACATCTGGACCACGGCGACGCTGGCCGACGGGTGCCGCATGACGCGCATCGACCGCGACGAACGCGGGCGGGACAAACCTTCCGACCACGTTCCCGTGGTGGCAACCTTCGACCTTGCCTGAACTGTTTTAATCCAGCCTCGTGCTGTAAGGATGTTGACATCGGCGGTTCCCCGTCCTAACGTCCGGTCTCAAGCTACAAAGTACTGATTTCAGGCGAATTTCCAGACATTCCTCCAATTTGTCCGGGTCTTCGCGTCTCTTCCCGCCTGTTACGTCGGAATTACCGCCGCGTAACCGTGTCTTTTCCCTATTGAACGCCAGCCCCTTGTTTCAATTGTCGGCTCGGCGCTTCCCTTCTCAAGGAGGACCGAATGAATACCGCTCATCCAAAGCGGCAGCCGTCGTCTCCACCCGGTCGAACTGGCCGGATGGCGATGTGGCGCCCGCTGCTTGTACTGGTTTGTCTCGTAGCCGTCTGCACGGGATACACCGTTTTCGCCGGAGGCTCGCTCAAGGCCTCGACCGGTCAGCAGGAAAACCGGAAAGGCCGCGCCGAGGCCGCGCCCGACGTGGCGGGTCAGGCCGGACTGCCCAAGTCCGCCGCCGATCAGATCGGCGCGCTGCTGCTCGAAAAGGCAAACCGGACTCCCGCGCAGCAAAAGATGGACTCACAACTGGTCTACGCCGCGAAACAGAAAAGCGGCAAGGCGATTGCCGCGGGCGTGACCGACCTTCAACCGGCGGTGACGTACGGCAAGGATGGCCTCGTGCGGGTGGATATCCGCACCCGGGTCACCGGTCCGATTTCGTCCATGATCAAGGGCCTCGGCGGCGTGGTCGAAGCGACCTACGCGCATAGCGACAGCGTGATTGCGCGGTTGCCGATCGAGTCGATCGAATCGCTCGCGTCGAATGAAGACGTGGTTTTTGTTTCGATTCCCTCCCCGGCCATGACCAACAAGGCCGAAGCGCCGGCGATGACCGGTGGCGTGGCCGGTCCGCCGTCGGCGGCGGAAGCCCGCGAGGAGCGGCTGAACGCGTTCCGCGAGCGGGTGAAAACCTCGCTGGCGGCCCACAACGGGCAGGAACCCGTTCGGGGCGTCCGCAACGACGGCGACAAGGCGGAAAAGGGCGATGTGTATTCGACCCGGGCGTCCGACGACCCGATTGACGAGTCGGCGGGCAAGTCGGCGACCAAGCGCGAACCGGCGGCCGCCGGATTCACGCCGAAAGTCGGTCTCCGTGATTCGGAAGGTGACCGGACGCACCGTTCGCGCGACGCGCGCAACGCGTTCGGCATCAACGGAACGGGGCTGAAGATCGGGGTCATCTCCGACAGCTTCAACAACCTCGGCGCCTATAACGCCGACATCGCGAGCGGCGATCTGCCGGGACCGGGCAACCCCAACGGGTTCACGACGCCGGTGCAGTTTGCCGGGTCGGGCGACCTCGCCTCGGGCGGTTCGGACGAAGGTCGCGCGATGGCGCAGATCATCCATGACGTCGCGCCGGGCGCGCAGCTCTACTTCGCGACGGCGTTCAACAGCATCGGTGATTTCGCCAACAGCATCGCCGCCCTCGGCGGTCTGAGCACCTTCCGCGGCCAGCCGGTGACCGGGACCATCGTTCCGGGCGGCTGCGACGTGATTGTGGACGACATCTTCTACTTCGTCGAAAGCCCGGTTCACAAAGGGCAGACAGCGGCGCTGACGTCCGCCCAGAACATCGCGATCGTGACCGAAGCGGTCAACGCGGTGACGGCGGCGGGCAAACTCTATTTCTCGTCGGCTGGAAACTCGAACGGCGTGACCCAGTCCACGGCGGCGGCCACGACGGCCGGCGCGTGGGAAGGCGACTTCGTTTCGGGCGGCAACCTGACCATTCCGGGCGTCGGTTCGGTCGAGGTCCACGACTGGGACCCGACCGCGGCGGTCGCGCAGTCGAACAACATCACCGCCTCGTCGATTCCGATCCTGCACTGGGCCGACCCCATCGGCGGCTCGGCGAACGACTATGACTTCTTCGTGCTCAACTCGACGCTGACCACGGTCGTGCAGTCGAGCGCGAACATCCAGAACGGCACGCAGGACCCGATTGAACCCTTGCTCTTCAACATCGCGGCGAACAACCGCCTCGTGATCGTTCGCAAGGCCGGCGCGGCGACGCGCTTCCTGAGCGTGACGACCAATCGCGGACGTATCCAGTTCGCGACGACCGGCCAGACGCGCGGTCACTCCTGCGCCGAAAACGGCTACGGCGTGGCGGCGACTCCGGCGGCGGCCACTTTCGGCGCCCCGACCCCGAACGGTCCGTTCCCCGGTCCGTTCACCTCGGCCAGTCAGGTCGAACCCTTCAACTCCGACGGTCCGCGGCGCGTGTTCTTCAACGCCGACGGCACGGCGGTGACGCCGGGCGACTTCACCGCCACCGGCGGTCAGATTCTCAACAAGCCCGACATCACGGCGGCGGACGGCACGTCCACCACGGTCGCGGGTTTCGCCACTTTCTACGGCACGTCGGCCGCCGCGCCGCACGCCGCCGCGATTTCGGCGCTGGTCAAAGCCGCCGCGCCGTCGTTCACTCCGGCTCAAGTCCGGAACATCCTGACGTCCACCGCGCTCGACATCATGGCGCCGGGCGTGGACCGCGACGCCGGCGTTGGCGTCATCCAGGCCTTTCAGGCGGTGCAGGCCACGGGCGTGGCCGGCGTGGCGTTCCTCGACCGGGGAACGACGACGCTCGCCAAAACCGGCGGCGGACAGATTCTTCCGGGTGACAGCGCGACCCTGACGGTTCAGCTTTCGAACGTCGGCGTCGCCAACGCGACCGGCATCAGCGCGACGGTGACGTCGAGCACGCCGGGCATCACGGTCACGTCGGGAACGTCGGCCTACACCGACCTCGCCCCGGCGGCTTCGGCCAACAACACGACGCCGTTCACGATTTCAGTCGGCGCGCAGACGCCGTGCCCGCTGACGATCAACTTCTCGATGACCGTGACCTACGCGGGCGGCTCGACGCCGTCGCAGGTCTTTCCCTTCTCCGTAGCCACGGCTACGCCGCTGGTCATCAACGAAACGCTCAACACGACCGCTCCGGCGGCGAATCCGGCCTACACGGCCATCACCGGCACCCAGACGGGTCGCCTCAACCGGTTTACTCCGGGCAGCGTCTGCGGCGTGACCAAGGCCAATCCGGGTCTCGCGGCCACGACCGGCGCGCGCCAGTTCGATGCCTACACCTTCCCGGCGGCGTCGGTCCCGCAGTGCATCAACTTCAGTCTGACCGACCTGACCGGCACAACGCCCAAGATTTTCCTCGCGGCCTACCTCGGGGCGTTCAATCCGGCGTCGGTCGGAACCAACTACGGCGGCGACACCGGCGGCTCACCGTCCGGCGGCGGCGCGGCGGCAACCGGCGCGCTCACCGTTCCGGCGGGCGTTTCGCTGACGATCGTGGTTCACGAAGTCAACGTGGCGGGCGCTCCCAACAATAATTACCGGATCACGGTGGACGGTTTCGCCTGCGCGATTCCGGGCGCCTCGATCATTCCGCCCGCCGGCGCCGTCACCGTGACGGAAGGCGCGGGCGCTGACGGAGACACCTTCGTCGAACCCTGCGAAAACGGCAACGTGACGGTCGCCGTCTCCAACCGCGGCGGCACCCCCGCCACGGGCGTGAGCGGCACGATCACGACCAGCACGCCGGGCGTGACCATCACCTCCGCGACGGCCGCCTACCCCGACATCGCTGTCGGAGCGACGTCCGCCAACACGACCCCGTTCACGTTCACGTCGCTTTCGAACGTGCCGTGCAACTCGACGGTCAACTGTACGCTGACGCTGACCTACGGCGGCGGCGCGTCCGGTTCCTCGCCGGTCGTGATTCCGTTCACCTTCACCATCGGACGCCAGACCAACTACGCTTTCGCGTCCTCCACCGGCGGCGTGATTCCGGGCAATCCCGGAAACACACAGCTCATCCCGGGCAGCCAGGCTGACGACGCCATTGCGCTGGTCAACGCGCCGTTCAACTTCAAGGTCTATGACACGCTCGTTCCGCAGGGCGTGAGCATCAGCGTCTCGACGAACGGCACCATCCAGTTCGTTTCGACCGGGGCCAACTCCGCCTTCAGCAACACGGCCCTGCCCGCGACCGCCTTCCCGACCGCTCCGGCATTGTTCCCGTACTGGGACGATCTCGATTCCGATCCGGCTTCGGTCGTCAACGGCGGCGTTTTCACGCAGGTCCTTGGCACGGCCCCCAACCGCCAGTGGGTGGTTGAATGGCGGACCAAGCGCTTCGGTGACGTCGGCACTGCCCAGACCCTCAACTTCGCGGTCGTCTTCAATGAAGGCACCAACCGCTTCAACTACGTCTACGCCCAGACCGGCGTCTCGAGCGCCAACGGCGTGAGCGCCACGGTCGGGGCGCAGAACACCAACAGCGGAACCGGATTCACCCAGTTCTCGCTCAACGCCGCCAACATCACTCCCGGATTGCAGTTGGACGCCACGCGGGCGGTTGCCTGCGACGTGTGTCCGTCGGCCAATACGTCGGTTGCCTTCACCGTCACCAACCAGAGCTTCCCGTCGCTGGTCGGTTGCGCGGGCTACTCCAACCAGGCGGTTCTGACCGCCACGCTGACCAACACCGGATCGGCGACGCTGAACAACATTCAGTACGAAGTCCTCGAACTGCGTGAAGGCAGCGGCGCGCCCCCGGCGAATCCGTTCCGTCTCAGGTCCGCCGTCGGCGCGTCCTGCGGCACGGGCGGTCTGGTCGGTTCGCGTCAAAACGGTCCGACGTCGCTGGCGGCGGGCGCTTCCTCAACCACGGAAACCTTCACCATCGACATGCCGTCGCTGCGTCGGTTCCGCTTCATCATCAGCGTGATTGGTACGGAATCGTTCGGTTCGCCGGGCTTCACGACCAGCGGCCTGAACAAGGGCGGCGCCTCGCGGCTGGCGAGCGCGCTCGTCGAAGTGGACGCCAACGGCAAGGTCGTGGCGGTCACGCCGATCAATCGCGATCAGATGCCGATGACGGTTGATGCGACGCCGAAAGCGGCGGAGAAGAAGTAACCATTTCGGAGCGGCGACGCTCCACCTGACCGAGGCGGCTCCGGGAATTCGTTCCTGGGGCCGTTTCGCTTTTTTGAAGGCATCCCTCCGGGATGCCGGTTGGCCGTCGGGAACCGACATTCAAATCCGAACTTCCGGGCCGGAATTTTCCCACGGGGCGCACAAACGATTGCGCGGACGGTTCGAATCTCCGCGCGGGTCGTTTTGAAGGCATCCCGGAGGGATGCCGAGAATGTAGCTGGTGGTCAGGCGTACGCCGGAGGCGTCGCCGTCACCACCGGAATCGGCAGGAGAAAAAGAATTCGCGTCCCGGAGGGACGCGGAGAAAGAACGGCGACGGCGTGTCCCCGTTTTTTTCTGCGCGTCCCGCCGGGACGCGATTGATCTTTGGGGGAACGTGAACCGGTGGTGGCGGCGATGCCTCCGGCATTCGCCTGACCACCGGCTACACTCTGTGCATCCCTCCGGGATGCCGGTTGGCCGTCGGGAACCGACATCCAAACCCGAACTTCCGGGCCGGAATTCCCCACGGGGGGCAAAAACGATTGCGCGGACGGTTCGAATCTCCGCGCGGGGCGTTTTGAAGGCATCCTGGAGGGATGCCGAGAATGTAGCCGGTGGTCAGGCGTACGCCGGAGGCGTCGCCGCCACCACCGGAATTGGTAGGAGAAAAAGATTTCGCGTCCCGGAGGGACGCGGAGAAAGAACGGCGACGGCGTATCCCCGTTTTATTCTGCGCGTCCCTCCGGGACGCGATTGATCTTTGGGGGAACGTGAACCGGTGGTGGCGTCGATGCCTCCGGCATTCGCCTGACCACCGGCTACACTCTGTGCATCCCTCCGGGATGCCGGTTGGTCGTCGGGAACCGACATTCAAATCCGAACTTCCAGGCCGGAATTTTCCCACGGGGCGCACAAACGATTGCGCGGACGGTTCGAATCTCCGCGCGGGTCGTCTTGAAGGCATCCCGGAGGGATGCCGAGAATGTAGCCGGTGGTCAGGCGCACGCCGGAGGCGTCGCCGCCACCACCGGAATTGGTAGGAGAAAAAGATTTCG
>JAAFHI010000568.1 GCA_013298335.1 Actinomycetota bacterium | reverse complement strand
GATCCAGCCGGATTACAGCCAGAACAGCGGCAGCGGATACGCCACGACGAAACCGACCGCGCCGCCACCGCCGCCGCGACAGGAAGCCAAGGTCACCGACATCAAGGATGGCGATGGCCCGGCGGAACCCGAAAAGGCAAAAGAGACGTCCAAACTTCACCCGTCGCTCGCAAAAATTGTGGACCGACTCACGAAGAAATCGGCCACGGTCTCAGCCGAGGAAGCCCGACTGGTCAGGAACGGCAAGGTCGAAGTACAGGTGATGCTGGCCGACAGTTCACCCGCGACCATCGAAAAGCTCAAGGCGCTCGGCGCGGAGTTCGTCATCGCCCCGAACGGCAAGCGGATCGTGGTCCTTAAAATCGCCATCGAGAAACTGGCTGACCTCGCAAAACTCACCGAAGTTCGCTACGTCACGCCGCAAAACTGAGGGGTTTTGAACTGTTCAGAGTCCCCCGCTTCAGCGGGGAAAAGTTGAGAAAAATGCCGTTCCAGTCACGTTCTCGACGTGAAAACGGTTGAAAATACGTCCACAGACGTTCAAACGATATGTCGTAAAGGCTCTTTTCCCCGCTGAAGCGGGGGACTCTGAACAGTTACCTTCAATCGAAAATCAAAGCATTGGCGCCGGTTCCCGACTTTCCTCCGCGGGGACCGGCATTTTTTTGCTTTCCGCCAGTGGAAGCCGGATGCGGATGCAGCTTCCCTGTTCAAGTCCTTCGGATTCGGCGCGAATCGTTCCGCCATGGGCCTCGACGTAGCTTTTCGCGATGGAAAGCCCCAATCCCGAACCGCGGGTGGCGAACTCGAATTTCCCGGACTTGTGTCGCGTGGTGTCGGATGTGGTGTAAAACCGGTCGAAAATGCGGTCGAGTTCGCCGGGTTCGATGCCGATTCCGTCATCCCGGACCGTCAGATTGATCAGTTCACCCTCCCGAATCAGTCCGATCTCGACATTTCCGCCGTCGGGGGTGAACTTCACGGCGTTCTGAATCACGTTGTTCAACACCAGTTTCAACTTGTCGCGATCAGCCTCGACCATGAACGGTTCGCTGCACTGGAAAGTGACGTCAAGATGACGGCGGGCAGCGTGAGACACCACGCCTGCGACGGTTTCGCGAACGACCTCGCCGAGTTCAAAGGTGGTTCGTGTCAGCCGGATTTCCTCCCGGTCAAATCGGAGAATCTCCACCAGGTCGTTGAACGTGCCGGTCAGCCGGTCAACCACCGACAGGCAGGCTTCGAGCGAATGCTGCTGGGCTGCCGTGAGCGGACCGAACAGGCGTTCGAGCATGGCCTCGCTGTGGCCGCGCAGGACCGTCAGCGGCGTCCGCATCTCGTGCGAGGTGACGGCGATGAAGTTGGTCTTCATCCGGTCGAGTTCCTGAAGACGGCTCGTCACGTCCTGTTCCTTGCGATACAGGTTTTCGAGTTCCTTCATCGACTCCACGACCAGCAGGTTCTTTTCTTCGAGTTCGCCGTAGAGCGAGGCGTTTTCGATGGCGACCGCCGCCTGATGGGTCAGGGCTTCGATGACCTCACGGTCGGTGTCGGTGAACTTCGCCGCGCCGGGTTTGCGCCGTACGTCGAGAACGCCCACCACGTTTCCCGCCCGCGACCGGATCGGCACGTCGATCATGCCGTAGGCGTAACGGCTGCCGAACGGCTCCGGAAAGGCGAGGACGTCGTCCATTTGGGGATCGTTGACGGTCACGCCGAGTCCGGTTTCGGCCACGACGCCGATCAGGCCGCGCCCGAGGGGAAATGAAACGCGACAGGGCTGCCACCGCCCGTTGCCCCACAGATGCCGAAACGTCACCGAATCGCCGGAGACAATGCCGATACCGCCCGGTTCACCTCCGACGAGGTTCGCGCTTTCCTCGGCGATGGTTTCCAGCACGGTTTCGAGATCGAGCCGCGAGTTGATGATCCGCGTACTGTGGAGCAGCCGGCGGAGATAGCGGATGCGTTCATCCTGCCGCCGCTTCACGATCCGCAACCGCCAGGTAAACCCGCCATAGGCGACCCCGATGACGGTGAGCGTGTAAAAAACGTAGGCCAGCGGCGTCCGCCAGGGCGCCGGGCGAATCCGGAAGGCGAGCACGACCGGCCCGGTGACGTTCCCGGCGTAGTCGCGTCCCCAGACATTGAACTGATACTCCCCCGCGCCAAGATTGGTGTATTCGCGCTTGCCGTCGAAGGTCCACTCGGACGGCGCGTCCTCGAACCCGACCAGTTGGGTGCGATAGCGCGTATCCATCCCCCGGAAAAGGCTCATCAGGGTGTATTCGAAACCGATGGAACTACGCCGGTAATCGAGGATGTCGCCGGAATGAATCAGGAGTCGGTCGGTCCCGATCGTGGCCGTCGCCCCGACGGAGAGCGGTTTCGGCGTTCGGTCCAGGATTTCCGTGGCGAGATCGAGTTGCGCCGCCCCCGCCGATGTTCCGACCCACAAAACACCGCTGCCATCGGCGAGCCCGCTGCCGATGAGGCATTCGTTGCTCGGGAGGCCGTCCTCGGTGTTGAACACGTAGGATTCGACCGCCGGGCGGTCCTTCCCGGTCGGCGCGTAATCGACGGCCAGCCGGGCCACCCCCTTGTTGGTGCAGAAATACAGCCGTTGTTTCGCGTCGCTGACGATCCGATAGATCGTGTTGTTGGGAAGCCCCGGCACGGTCGCCTCGCTCACCAGGTTCCACTTTGCATCCGGCTGATCGAGGTTGCGCCACGCCGCGCCCGCGCCGTTGGTCCCCGCCCACAGGATCGTGTCGCCCTCGGGCGAGCGGACCGTCGCGAGACAGAGCACGACGTTGTTCGGCAATCCGGCGGTCCTGTTGAAGGTCGTCCAGCGGGTGCCGTCGAACCGGGCGAGGCCGCCGCCGTAGGTCCCGGCCCAGATCTCGCCCCGCCCGTCGCGGGCGACGGTTTCGAGCAGGCAGTTGACGCCGTTGTTGGGCAGATCGCCGGTCCGTTTGGAAATGACCCGCCACGCGCCGTCTTCCAGCCGACTCAGGCCGTCATAGGTCCCGAACCACATCACCGGCTTCCCCGCCGGATTCCGGGTTTCAAGGATGCACCGCACCTCGTTGTGCGCCAGCCCGTTTTCCTTCCGGATGACGCTCCACCGGTTGTCGGAAAAGCGGGCCAATCCGCCCTGCGTCCCGACCCAGCGCACCGGCTTGTCGTCCGTACCCCTCGTTTCATACACCACGTTGATCCGGTCGTCGGGCAGGCCCGATTTCTTATCATCGTGGTGCCATCCGTCCGGTCCCGAGCGAAAAACGCCGTCGGTCGCGGTCCCGAACCAGAATTCCGGCCCGGCGGGGGTTTCCGACCGCAGAAAGGAATGAACCAGAAACCGTTCCGGGCGCATCGCCGCCGGCGGTTCCACCCGCAGCCAGGGCCGCGCCGGATAGAATCCAAGGCCGCTGCCGTTGGTTCCTACCCACAGCGATTCGAATCCGTCGGACGCGGTGACGTTCAAAACCGAATTGATGTCGGAACCGGCCACCCCCTGACGACCGCCGAATACCCGCCAGACGTCGCCGCGCAGGAAAACGAGCCCGCGCGTGGTCGCGACCCAGAGCGTTTCGACCCCGTCCCGCCCCTTGCAGGTCGTCAGGGCATTGACATGTTCGCTC
>JAAFHI010000067.1 GCA_013298335.1 Actinomycetota bacterium | reverse complement strand
GAGAGCGGGGGAGCCGATCTCGCAGCGCTTGATGTCTACCCAGACGAAGATTCTCATCTTGATAAAAGAGTCTTGGCGTCGGGAGTCTTGGCGTCTTGGAGTCCGGATGGCGAAGGGGTTATCGCTTATGAATTTTCAGACTCCGAGACGCCCGACTCCCAGACTCCGGACTCAATATTCGTTTCTTCAAGTTCGGGGACGGCGTAATTCTCGGTCAGCCAGTTGCCCAGATCGCGGTCCTGGCATTTTTCGGAACAGAACGGGCGGTAGGGGTTGTCTTTCCAGGTGGTCGGTTTTTCACAAATCGGGCAATTCATGGGGCTTGAATGGGTCGGAAGTGGTTTTTCCGGAAAAGTTTGCCCGAAAAGTCGGGTCGAATGAGTAAATTCGGCGAAAAAAGCCACCTGCGATGTAGACAGGCTACGTTTCGCATGGAAATATAGAGTTTTGGGTGAATCAACCTCAAATACTCAGATTTTTAGCCGAAAGGGAAGTTCGTCGTTAACTTATGTCCGAAACCACGCAAGAAACTCAAGTCGCTCAGGAAGTTGCTCAGGAACCTGCTCAGAAAACCTACAATGCCGTTGAAAAGAACGGTGTTGTGACTGCCATTTGGGAAATGGTCGGCAGCAAGCACATCCGCACCATTGACCCGCGCAGCAAAGAAGGCAAGGCGCTGCTCGCGCATTACAACCCGACCGAGGCCCTCGAAGTCGAGCCGGCCGTGAACGCCGCCGCCAACGGCCACTAATTTTTCCGCCGTTTTTCGCGGACGATCAGTCGGAAGGCAGCCGTCATTTTTCTTTCTTACCCGTACTTTTTCCAAAAATCGTACGCTGCCTTCCCCGTCCGCCCTATTTTCGAACGTTCCCCCCGTTCGTGAGTCGGTTGACTCCATACAAGACGACAGCGGCCACGACCGAGAGCGTGCCTGCCAGAACCAGTGCGTCCCGGTCGCGCCCCGCGCTGACCGCGTCGTAGATCGCCAGCGCGGCGGTCCGCGTTTCTCCCGGAATATTCCCCGCCACCATCAACGTTGCCCCGAAGTCGCCGAGTGCCCGCGCGAACGCCAGCGCGCCCGCCGCTACAATGCCCCGCCACGCGAGCGGAAGCGTGATCGTCCGCGCGACGCGCCATTCCGACGCGCCGAGCAGGCGCGCCGCGTCTTCCGCCGTGCCGTCAACTTCGGCGATGGCCGCCCGCGCCGTCTTCACGACGAGCGGGAGGGCGGTGAGAAATGCCGCGAGCATGGCCGCCGTCCGGGTAAAGACGAGCGGGCCGCCGAATACCGCTTCCCACAGACGTCCGATGGGCGACCGATTGCCGATGACCGTCAGAAGGTAGTATCCGAGCACCGTCGGGGGCAGCACGAGCGGCAGCGTGAGCAGCGTGTCGCAGAGTTCGCGGCCCGGAAAACGCCGCTTGGCGAGCAGCCAGCCGGCGGCGACTCCGCCGGTAAGGGCGAAAAAAGCCGCGACGATGGCAATTTCGAATGAAAGAAGCAGCGGATGCAGCATGACGCCGGGGATTCCGAAAGGCACAATTGGCGGGTTCGTTTCGGCAGGAAGCTGAAACACCGCGCATCTTGAAGCGTTCAATGTTGTTTTGTACATCCCGCGCCGGGAATAATCTCCGGCGGCAACCCGATACAGTAGTTAGTGGTCAGCAGTTAGTTGTCAGTTCAGTGGTCAGTCTGTGGCTGCTTTGCAATTCCCTCGAATTTCCAACAATTATTCAACTACTGACTACTGACTACTGACCGCTGGCTACTGGCCACTGACCGCTGACTGCTCCCCCTGGAATCATCGCCATGAACGTCATTTCCTTTCTGCGTCGTACCGTTTTCATTCTCGGCCTGCTGGCGTGCTTCGCCGTTCCGGCACTGGCCGCGCCGGTGAAAGCCGATCATCTCGAAGCCGAACTGGTGTCCGAAGTGGATGCCATCCAGCCGGGCAAGCCCTTCTGGGTCGCGCTGCGGTTCAAATTCGAGGAGCACTGGCATACCTACTGGAAATATCCCGGCGATTCGGGGCTGCCGACTTCCATCGAATGGAAACTCCCGGCGGGCTTCACGGCGGGCGAAATCCAGTGGGAGCACCCCGTTCGCATCGAAGTGGCCGGGCTCGCGGGATACGGGTATGAGGGCGAAGTCTATCATCTGGTACAGATTACCCCGCCCGCGACTCTCAAGCCGGGTGAGTCGGTGACGCTCGCGGCCAAGGCGAAATGGCTCGTCTGCAAGGAATCCTGCATCCCCGGATCGGCGGACCTGACCCTGCCGCTGGCGGTCAAGGCCGCTGCCGTTCCCTCGGCGCTGACGCAGGCGTTTTCGGATGCGAGGGCAAAATTGCCGCTCCTCCAGTCCGAATGGAAAGTCCGGGCGACGAAGAACGGCGACAAGCTGGCGCTGCTGCTCACGCCGCCCGCCGGGACGACCGATCTGACCTCGCTCAATTACTTTCCCGACAGGGAACTCGTCATCGAGGACGGTGAACCGCAGAAACTTCAGCGGGTGAAAGCCGGATTTCTGCTCGAAACCGTCCCGTCGAAAGTCGCCCAGACGCTGCCGACGGTGCTGACCGGCGTGCTGGTCACGAAAGACGGCTGGCGCGGGCCGGGATCGGAAAAGGCGCTCGCGATCAATGTGCCGGTCGAGCCGGCGACGGCGTTCGGCGATGGTCTGACAGTGGTTGCGGGAACAGTGACGAAATCGCCGGCCAAGCCGCTCGGATTTCAACTTTTACTCGTTGCGCTCGGATCGGCGTTTCTCGGCGGACTGATTCTGAACCTGATGCCGTGCGTGCTGCCGGTGCTTTCAATCAAGGTTCTCGGTTTTGTCGAGCAGGCGAAGGACGGCCACTCGAAGCCGTGGCAGCACGGGATGGTGTTCGCGGCGGGTGTTTTGATTTCGTTCTGGACGCTCGCGGGCGCGCTGCTCGCGTTGCGCGCGGGCGGCAACCAGCTTGGCTGGGGCTTCCAGTTGCAGGAGCCGGCGTTTGTCACGGCGCTCGCGGCGATTCTCTTTCTGTTCGGACTGGTGCTCTTCGGCGTGTTTGAAGTCGGGACCAGCCTGATGAGCGTCGGCAGCGGCGCGATGCAGAAATCGGGTTTCGGCGGGTCGTTCTTCAGCGGCGTGCTCGCGACGGTGGTTGCGACTCCCTGCACGGCCCCGTTCATGGGATCGGCGCTCGGCGTCGCCCTCGCGCAGCCCGCGTGGGTCGCGTTCATCATCTTTACGTCGCTCGCGCTTGGAATGGCCGCGCCTTACGTCGTCTTTTCGGCCTCGCCCGCGCTGATGAAGTTCATCCCGCGGCCCGGCGCGTGGATGGAAGCGTTCAAGCAGGGAATGGGCTTCCTGATGATGATGTCGGTGGTCTGGCTGCTCTGGGTTCTGGGGCAGCAGGTCGGCGTGGACGGCGTTGCGGTGGCGCTGCTGGCGTTCATTCTCATGGGGTTCGGCGGCTGGATTCTCGGTCGCTGGGCGACCTTTACCAGTACCAACCGGACACGCCGCATCGCCCAGATTGTTGCGGCGATATTCATCTTCGGCGGCGGATTCTGGGTCGTCTACACCGCGCGGACGCTCCCGCAGGTTTCCGCCAGCGGGATAAAGGCGTCCACCGACAAGGACGCGATTCAGTGGGAAACCTTTTCGCCGCAACGAATCGCGGAACTCCGGGCGGCGGGCAAGCCGGTGTTCGTGGATTTCACCGCCGCGTGGTGCCTGAGCTGCAAGGCGAACGAGCGCGTCGCCATCGACGTGCCGGAGGTGAAGGCCGAAATCAAGAAACGCGGGATTGTGATGATGAAGGCCGACTGGACGAACCGCGACGAGACAATCACGAAGGCGCTCGCCGAATTCGACCGAAGCGGCGTGCCGCTCTACGTGTTCTATGCCGGGAAGAACGAGCCGAAGGTTTTGCCGGAAGTGATTACCTCGGGCATCGTGCTCGACGCCCTGCGGACGGCCAACTGAGGCCGCTCACCGCTGACGCGGCTCGCAAAAAAAGCCCCGGAATCCGATTCCGGGGCTTTTTTTGCGTGCTGGAAGCGCGCGATTTTTCTACTTCTGGGTGGTCGCGGTCGTTCCCTTGCGGAGTTTCGCCTCGATGCGGGCGATGTCTTCCGGGTCGGTGGCGAGGCCGCGGGCGGTCTGCCAGTGCTTTTTCGCGCCTTCGGTATCGCCGAGTTTGTCGAGCACGTCGCCGAGGTGATCGTGCAGCGTCGCGTTGCGTTTGTCGTAGCCGAGCGCCTGTTCGATGTACTGCCTGGCTTGCGGCAGGCGGTTCTGCCGGTAGTAGACCCAGCCGAGGCTGTCGAGGAACGAACTGTTGGTCGGGTCGATGTTGACCGCCCGTTGCACCAGCGCCAGCGCCTCGTCGAGCCGTTCGTTGCGTTCCGACAGGAAGTAGCCGAGGTTGTTGAGCGCGGTCGGGTTGTCCGGGTCGAGCGACAGCACCGTTCGGAGGAGACTTTCGGATTCCTTGAAGGCTTTCCGTTTATCGAGCACCGAACTGAGCGTCACGAGGTAGGCGGCGTTCTTGTCGTCCGCCTGCACCGCGCTGCGCGCCTGTTTCTCGGCGTCTTCGAGACGGTTGCCTTCCATCAGCACGATGGCCGCGATCTGGGCCATCTCGCCGTCGTCCTTCGTGCCGGGTTCATTCGGAATCTGGCGGAGCAGTTCCATCGCCTGATCGGTTTTCCCGATTTTGGCGAGCGACTGGGCTTCGAGATAGACGAACTGCTTTTCCTTGGGAAACCGTTTGCGGGCTTCGCGCGAGGCCGTAATCGCTTCGGACAGCTTGCCTTCGGAGCGCAGCGCCTCGATGGTGAGCTGATCGGCCACCGTACTGTTTTCGCCGAGCGTCTTGCGCATCCGGTCGTAGGTGGCGAGTTCCTTCGCTTCCTGTCCACCGGCTTTGTAGGCGATGGCGATTCGCGTGAGAATGATTTCCGCCCGTTCGCGTTCGCTCTCACTGACCGACTGATCGGGGTTGGATACCGATTTCAGGGCCGTTTCATAGGCCGCGACGCCGTCCTCGATCCGTCCGAGTTCGACGAGCGTCTCCGCCAGCGCGAACTGCTGACCGAGGCTCTCGGTCACGTCCTGCCCTTTCAGCGATTGCTGAAGCGTTTTGACCGCGTCTTCGCGCTTGCCGCTCCGCCGCTGGATCTGGGCGAGAATGCCGAGCGCTTCCGGTTCGTCGGGCCGCTCGGCGAGGATGCGCTTGACCTGTGTCGTGGCTTCCTCGTACTTGCCGCCCCGCATCAGGGCCTGGGCATGGCTGAGAATCAGTCGCACGTTGCCCGGATTTTCATCGAGCAGCGTCTTGAGTACGTCCGCCGCTTCCGCCGTCTGACCGGAATTCAGCAGCGCCTGAGACAGCCGGTAGCCCCACTGGGGATTTTCGCCGCTCAGGATGAACGCTTGCCGCGCCGAATTGGCCGCGTCGCGGTAGCGCCGCTTCTGGAAGTACATCTCCGTCACCGCCTCGAATTCCTCCGGGCCGGCGACGTTGTTCCCCATGAGCTTGTTGTAGGCCAGAATCGCGTTGTCGGTATCGCCGAGGCTGCGATAGAGCCGACCGAGCAGGCGATAGACGTCGAAGTTCAATTTGTCGAGTTTCGATACCTTCTCGAACTCGGCGACCGACTCGCGGGCTTTCTCCTTATTGATGGTCGCCCCGGCGGCCTGTGCAAAGAGTACGCGCCCAAGCAGCCAGTGTCCGCCGGCGTTGTCGGCTTCGACTGCAACGGCCTTGCGCGCCTCGGCTTCGGCTTCCACCAGATTGCGGGCGTCAAGGTAGAGGTTTCCGAGTTCGATGTGGGGCGCGGCGGCCGCCGGATCGAGCGCGATAACCTGTTTGAACGTCTCGACGGCGTTGACCGTGTCGTTTTGCAGCACGTAACGCCGGGCGACGAGGAATTTCTCGTACGCCTGGGTGCGCTGCTCGCGGGTGAGTTGACGCGCGTCGCCCTGCGGCGCGGGGGCGGCGGGCGTCGGTTTTGCCTGGGCGAGCGTTTCTCCCGCGCACAGCGTCACGAGGGTAAGCGCGGAAAAGGAAAAGGCGGCGATTTTCAAAGCTGGCATTCGTTCAGGACTCCCGGTAGTGGCGAGCATTCGGTTTCCGGCATGTGCCGCCGAGGCGGCAGATTAGGGTGAGCGACTCTAGCACCTCGTTACGGGCATTGGCGAGTCTCGGATTCGGAAGTCCAGGGGATTGAAAGTCTTGGGAGTCTCGGGAGTCTTGAGGGTCCAGGGAGTCAAAGACAGTTTCAACAGGGAGGGGGAAAGACTTGCCAAAGGAAACCTGAAACCCGACACCCGATACCCGACACCTCCGATTGTACAAACCCGGCCCGGAGTGCAACGATTCCATTCGACGTTTCGTAAGCCCATTTCGTAACTCCATCCGGTTTCGAAAGTTCCGCAACTCCGGCTTTTCGACTCTCAAGACCCTCAAGACTCCCCAGACTCCCCAGACTCCCCAGACTTCTTCTTATGAACGGTCAACTCGCAAACAACCTCGCCATGGCGCTCGACACCTTGCGCGGCAACAAGTTACGGACGTTTCTGACCATTCTCGGCGTGGTCGTCGGGACCTCGACGGTGATCGTCATCTCGGCGTTCGTGTCGGGCATCAGCGTGACGGTCGAAAAGGAAATCGAATCGTTCGGAACCAATTCGATTTACGTCTACAAGTTCGATCCGGGGTTCAACTTCCGTCCGACCCGCGAGGAGCGGATGCGCAAGCCGATTTCAAAGGACGATGCCGTGGCCATCCGCGACGGTTGCCCGTCGGTTCGTGAAGTCTGCCTGTTTCTGTCGCCGGTGGATTTCACCGATGGCCAGAACGGACGCCTCCAGCGCCGCATTCCCATCCGTTATCAGGACGTGGAGATGAACAATTCGACGCTCCAGGGGACGTGGCCCGCCTACGAGCGGATGGGCGTCGTCAACATGGGCGAAGGGCGGTTTTTTTCGGAAGAGGAAAACAATCACGCCGCCCACGTCTGCGTCATCGGCATCGACGTGGCGAACACGCTGTTTCCGAGCGTCAACGCCCTCGAACGCGAGGTCCTCATCGACAGCCGTCCGTTTCGGGTCATCGGCGTCCTCGCCAAGCGCGACAACTTCCTCGTCGCCGACGATGACGCCCAGAATGAAAACAAGGCCGTCTACATTCCCTATGAAACGGTCCACAGGATGTTTCCGGCGCTCGACGACCATTTCGTGATGGCGGCGGCGAAACCGGGACAACTCGATAAATCGGTCGAGGAAGTCACCGCCGTCATGCGTCGCCAGCGGAAGACCCCGCTCGCCAGCGACAACAATTTCGGCGTCTCGACCTCCGACAACATCGTCACCCAGTTCAGACAGATCACCGGCGGCGTCTTTCTCATCATGATCGCGATTTCGAGCGTCGGACTGCTTATCGGCGGCATCGGCGTGATGAACATCATGCTCGTCTCGGTTACCGAACGGACCAAGGAAATCGGCGTCCGCAAGGCACTCGGCGCGCGCCACCGCGACATCATCCAGCAGTTTCTGATTGAAGCGGTGACGCTGACCGGGATGGGCGGCGTGCTGGGAATCATCATCGGCTGGCTGATCGCGCTGGCAATTAGACTGTTTCTCCCGTCCTACGTACCGCCCGCCGCGCCGATCATCGGCCTCGGCGTCTCGGTCGCCATCGGCCTCATCTTCGGACTCTGGCCCGCCATCAAGGCCGCCCGCCTCAACCCGATTGATGCCCTGCGGTACGAATGAAATCCACCTGGCGCAGTCAGTACCGCCCGCGGGAGCTTGTCGTTTCCCGGTGCGATAGTCAGTACCGCCTGCGGTAGCGGGCGGGTTTTCCGGTTCAGAAAATACCCTGACCCGCCGGGGAAATACTTGGAAACGGTTTCCGATTACTGAAAAACGGTGAGGAAATACTCAAAAACGGTTTTCCAAAGTTAAAACTCGTCGTTCCCGAGTTAAATCTGACGAGTTTGAGTTATTTCTCGACGGGTTTGTCTGTTTCCCGTCTCTTCTCGTTTCATTCCGACCGATTTTGAACCGTTTCCCTCGCTGACGCTCGGGGTTCCATACCGGTTGTTGCGTGTTCCTTTTTCTGAAACGTCAGCGAGGAATGGAGAGGTTTGTACATTCATGAAACTTGTCGAAGCCGACATCGGCCACGTCCGTAGTCTGATGACGTGGTTTCCCGACGCGCCGAGCGTCGCCATCTGGGGCGGGCCGAATTTCCGTTTCCCGTTCGATGAGGAATCGTTTCTGAAGGACATGCGCTGGGACGATCTGGCCTCGCGCTCGCTCGTGGATGACGCGGGCGAACTGGCCGCGTTCGGGCAGTACTACAACCGGATCGGGCGCTGTCATCTGGGACGGCTCGCCGTCCGGCCTGACCGTCGCGGCGGCGGCATTGGGGAAACGCTCGTCCGGCTGATGTGCGCGGAAGGCTGCCGCGCGTTGAACGTCACGGAATGTTCGCTGTTTGTCTACGAAACGAATGTTCGCGCCGTCCGGCTGTATGAACGGCTGGGATTTCAGCGTATGCCCTATCCCGAACCGTTTCCCGATCTCGACGGCATCATGTACATGACCGTCGCGCTCGCTTCACTTGAGTAGAAGGTGAAGGTGATGTTCCCGGTTACGCCGCCGCCTTGCGCGCGTCTGGTGCGATGCTTTTGTCGTCTTTCCCGATGGAAAGCAGTTTCGCCCTTCCCGCAAAGAGCAGTCCGGCGAGGGCGATGAGCAGAAAACCGTTGAAGACCACGGTTTTGGTCGGGGAGAAGTAGTGCGCGAGTGTTCCGGCGAGGAGTCCGCCGAGGGCCATGCCGCCGCGAAAGCCGACCATGTAGATGCTGATGAGGCGTCCGCGGAGTTCGTCCGAGAGCAGCGCCTGAAAGAGCGATGTAATCAGCGCGTAGACCGACACCAGCAGCGACCCGGCGCAGAACAGCCAGATAAAACTCAGCCAGAGCGAATTCGACAGGGCAAAGAGCACCATGCTCGCGCCGAAGGCCATCTGCGCCATGACGATCACCGAACCGCGCTGCATCCGCTTGCTGAACGAGGCCACGACGAGCGCGCCGACCACCGCGCCGACGCCCGACCACGACACGAGCCGCGAATAGAGCGCGGCGTCTCCCTTGAACACTTCCTTGGCGAATTCCGGCATCAGCGTCGGCACGGCGATGCCGAGTCCGGTGTTGACGAAGGCGAGCAGGCAGAGCTGCCAGAGGGCGCTGTCTTTAAAAATGACCGCAAACCCCTGCTTGATGCCGCCGATGAGCGACCCGGCGCTGCGTCCGATGACCTGCGGCGCGCGGATGATGACGAGCGACGCGATGACGGCGAGGAACGACAATCCGTTGAGGAAAAAGCACATGGTCGGGCCGTACTTTGCCATCGCGACGCCTGCGAAGGCCGGGCCGATGATCCGCGCGAGGTTGAACTGGATGGAATTCAGCGAAACGGCGTTCGGGACGTACTCTTTGGGGACCAGATTCGGCATCAGCGCCATGTAGGCCGGTCCGCCGATGGCCTGCGCCGATCCGGTCACGAACGACAGCGTCAGAATGTGCCAGACACGGACGGTATCGGTCGCCAGCAGCGCCGCGAGGATGAACGCGGTCACGAGCTGGACGCACTGGGAGAAAATCAGCAGTTTCCGCCGGTC